>JARRRH010000206.1:0-13513 GCA_037380925.1 Deltaproteobacteria bacterium
CCCATGGTCAACTCCGTTGAACACCTCAAGGCCTTCAAGGGAAGAATGCGAAGCCGCATGCGACCGTGGGATTGCCGTGCCGGGCACAACGGCGCCTTGATCAGGCCCGACGGTTCCCTCTCTCCATGCTTCGACCTCATCACCTACGACTATGACTGGGGCACCATCTGGGATCCCAAGTTTGACGAAGAAAAACTGAAGGCCGTCAAAGAGAAATGCCGACCCCGGTGCTCCTCCACGTGCTTTTTCACCATGGGTCATTACTACAACATGCATTCTCTCCCCGAGTGGATCCGCAAGCACATCCGGGTCGGATGAAAAGACCTGTTGTCCGAATCGTCTCAGCCTTCCTGCCTTTTGCAAAGGGGGTCGGGGGGATTTTGTGGAGCACAGCTTGATGGCAGATCAAAAATTGAGATTCTCATTGAAAAACCAGGGTGTGTTCCGTAAACTGTTCCTGTGAGCCTGGGGTGTCGCCAAGCGGTAAGGCACGGGCCTTTGGAGCCCGCATTCGGAGGTTCGAATCCTCCCACCCCAGCCTTTTGTTACGCCGTGTGCGGCTTTCGGTCCTGCTTGACTCATGAAAAAAACTCTCATCCTTGCGGGCTTGGCCCTAATCGTTGCCCCACTCCTCCTGAACGGTTGCTCAACAGGCAAACAACAGGGCGCCTCTCTAAAGCCGATGGAGGATTGGAACGCCCTTGACTGGTTTAAACAGGGAGTTAATCTTGAGCAAGCCGGTCGGCATGAGGAGGCCCTAAAGGCATACAGCCGGTCCATAAAGACAGACCCGGGATTTTCAGAAGCCTGGTACAAGAGGGGCGCCATGCGGGAAATTCAGGGTGATACGGCCCAGGCCGTGGTGGATTACACGGAAGCGGTGAATCTTTACCCCCTCTTTGCCGAGGCCTATTACAAGCGCGGGGCGCTCCTAAAAAGAACGGGCAAATACGATCAAGCCATAGCAGACTTCACCAAAGTTCTCCAAATAGACCCCGGTCATGCCAAAGCATGCAACCTCAGGGGATTGGTGTGGGATGAAAAAGGAAACCCTGATCGAGCCGTTGCGGATTTCACCAAGGCTCTTGAAACGGATCCGAACTACGCCGTAGCATTTTACAATCGGGCAGGCGTCCTGGCCGAACAGGGTCGACTTGACCGGGCCCTAGCCGACTACACCAGGGCCTTGGCGTTGAACCCGAAATTTGACAAAGCTTACAGTGACCGCGGTCTCATCTGGGAGAAAAGAGATCAGTACGATAGAGCCATTGCCGACTACACCAGGGCCCTTGAAATCAATTGCCGTCTGTCCGAGGCCTATTATAACAGGGGAGCCCTCCAGTACGATCTAGGAAATTACGATGAGTCTGTTGCGGATTTTACCGGATTTCTGGAAATAAACCCTCGCCACAGCAAGGCACTCAACAAGCGTGGGCTGGCCCGGTTGAGAAAAGGAGATTTGGTGTCGGCCATTGCTGATTTTACCAAGGCCCTTCAAACGGATCCGATCTTTGGAGAGGTATACCTGAACAGAGGCTCTGCATGGGACAGCAAAGGCGACTATGATCTTGCCCTTGCCGACCTCAACACGTACTTGGCGATGAACCCTCGCAGCCCGGAGGCATACAACAAGCGTGGGCTGGTGTGGTCCAAAATGGGAGATTATGACAGGGCTATCGCAGATTTCAGCAAAGCCCTGGCATTGGATCCAGGGTGTGATGAAGCTTATTTCAACAGAGGCTTTGCTTGGGACCAGAAGGGCAATGTCCGTGAGGCCTTGTCCGACGTTAAGAAAGCATTGGGCCTGAAGCCCCACGACACAACTTATCGCAGAGTCACGGGCACCCTGGAGGGCCGACTCAGGAGCCAAGAGCCGTAAACCTTTCCGAAAAACGGAAGCTCCTTCCGCAATTCGACGGCCTTTTCCGGAATTTTTCCTTCCCGTATTTTCCAGCCGTAAAACAACTAACTGAATTTACTAATGAATGTTACGGATCCGACGTTTAGCACGATTCTTGCAGAAGCATCTACTGCCCCTCGCTTCCTGAACACGCAGTGGGGGGACGGCAGTGGAAGGAGTTGATCCATGGACCATAATCGTGATCAGTTGGAGGACATCCAATCAGGCCTTTCTCAGGAGCAATTGGACGTCCGTGATGCGATCCAATCTCTCCAAGAGATGATCAGTGAAATAGAGCGAATTGTCTTTGAAAAAGAGCCGCCCCATGATCAAAGAAGCTGGTAAAATGGTTGCCCCGGACCAGGGCGCCGGATCAGGGGGCCGGATCAGGCCATCGACCGGCCCATGGGCGAGCCTGCTCATAGGCATAGGCTGCCTGGAGCACCAGATCCTCCCGGTGATGAGGACCAATGATCTGGAGTCCGGCGGGAAGTCCGCTTCCCGTAAATCCTGCCGGTGCGGATGCGGCGGGATGTCCGGAAAGATTGAAGGGATAAGTGAAAGCGACGGCCCAGAGCAGAGGAATAGGATGCCCGTCAATCTCTGATGGCGGAGGCCCCTTTGCCCCAAATGCTTCCGTGGGCATGGTGGGGGTCAACAAGAGATCGTAGGTCTCAAACATCTTCCATAAGATCCGGTTGAGCCTTGTTCGCAGATTCTGCGCCTCAACCAGGTCCTTGAGCGAAAAAGCTTGCACCTCATCGAGAGATTTGACCATTGTCCTACCCATCTTTTCACGGTTTTGATCCAGGCTTTTGTGAAGCATGCCATAGAGTTCGCAATCCATGAGTTTGGACCATGCGTCCGCCACATCCGGAAAGGCTCCGTCCCACAGCTCCACCTGATGTCCCATTTCCTCAAAGCACGCCGCAGCCTTCTCAGCCTGGTCCAAAACATCCTTCTGAACCTTTGCAAAGCCCAGGGTAGGGCTGAAAGCAACTCTGAGCCTTTGGGGCATGTCTTCCAGGCAGGTGGCATAGGATAAATTCGGTGAAGGCAGGGAAGCTGGATCACAAGGATGGTAGCCGGCTACACAGTCGAGATAAAGAGCCGCATCCCGAACGGTCCTTGTCAGGGGTCCTAGACTCATGAAATGAAAGATCTGAAGGAAAGGGCTCGGCCCGAGAGGAATTCTTCCGAAAGACGTTTTGAGTCCGAAGCACCCCGAATAGGATGCCGGAATCCGAATGGAACCCCCGGCATCCGATCCGGTTGCCATGGGAACCATACCCGCTGTCACCGCCGCAGCAGAACCCCCGCTGGATCCACCCGGAGTGCGCTCCTTGTTCCAGGGATTTACAGTGACCCCGAAGAGGAGGTTCTTGGTAAAGCCGGTGAATCCGAACTCAGGGGTGTTGGTCTTCCCCAGCACAATAGCACCGGCCCTTCTCAGTCTGGCCACTTGGGTCGAATCCCTTTCAGCCACGTTGTGTTTGTAAGGAACAGATCCGAAGCTCGTGACCATGCCCTCAACATCTTCCAGGTCTTTGACGCCGATGGGAATGCCGCCGAGCGGGCCCAAACCGTCTCCTGAGGCCAAGCGCTCGGTCATCTCCTTTGCCTCATTCAGCGCGGCCTCCCTTCGCACAGCCACAAAGGCATTGATCTCAGGATTGACTGCATCGATCCTTTTCAAGGTCTCAGTAATCAGTTCAAGAGGCGTAAGCTGCTTTGATTTGATGAGACGTACAAGCTCTACGGCGGATCTGTAATGGATGGACGACGTGACAGCCTCCCATGGAAAAAGACTGGGGTAGCGGCGCAATATAGCAGCCGGCTTCACCATAGCAGCCTTCGGCTGCGAAGGCTGAACCGAAGTATTACAGGAATGGAATGATGGAGCAATGGAAAAATAAGTGCCACGGGCGAGGAGAGCAAAGGTGTAGCCTTTTCTTGACTCTAGCGTCACCTTTCCATATACTTCAATTTTATCGAACCCTTAGTGCTTCGACTCGCAAATGCGGTCCCCATTTTCCTAACGGCATGCGAAGGATTTGCTCCCTCAGCACCGACTCTTGAGGGAATAAACTCCTCAGCGAATTTATGAATCGTAGGACTTAGGAAGAACCGAGGCCATGCTGGAGGAGCTCATCCATAACCAGGACGTGGAGAAATACCTCAGTACCTATGAGCGGGGGGATTATCTCTTCCTTGAGGGTGACGATTCTCAAGACCTGTATGTTCTGGTTTCCGGACATGTGGAAATGCTCAAGGGCGACAAGAAGCTGGATGAAGTCACCCAACCGGGCGCCCTGTTTGGAGAAACCTCTTTTCTTCTGGGTGCCAAGCGGACGGCCACAGCCAGGGCCGAAGGAGATGTGAAGGTGCTCCGGGTCCCCAAGGAAGAGGTTCCCGACTTTCTCCATGATTTTCCCTCTGTGGCTGGAGAGATCACCCAGCTCCTCGCTCAGAGGCTCGACCAAAGCAGTCAGGCCCTTTACGGGCTCCAGGAACTGTGCGATCAGTTGCCGGATGCGGTGATCATCACCGACCGGGAAGGAAAGATCCACACGTGGAATAGCGCTGCTGAAAAACTTTACGGTAGAGACTGGCATGTTCTGCACCAGGGCAATATTCAAGATATGTACGAGGACCCTCAGGCGTTGGAAGCGTTCCTCGAAGAGGTGCAGTCCGAATACACTGTCAAGGAAAAGATACTTAAAACGAAACATCCCTCTAAAGGAGGCCAGTTCGTATCCACGAGCACAACCCTCCTCTACGACGGGCACCACAACTTCCAAGGGGTCCTGTTTCTGGGGCGGGATGCAACGGCCCTTCAAAAGCTGGAACGCCGATACCGGCTGGTCCGAAACTGGCTCATCCCCTCTTTTTTTCGGCTATGCTCATTTTTTCGGAGCCGTGCAAAGCGTGGACACCCGAAAAGAGGAATTGCGAAACGAGATGGCCAGAGACTATCTCTTGTTGAAGTCGCTTTTGATCCAACCCTTTGAAGAGAGGGACAGGAGCCAAACCACCCAGGTGATGAAGGACTTCTTCGACATGCAGCAGGCAGGCAAGACGCCTTACAGAGGGACTGTGCTCCTCGATCAGGAAAAAAAGGTATTCGATTCCTATTCCATATCGGGTCCTAGCGCCAACGTGGGAAGCAGCTACGGGGGCATTGAATTCCAAAGCAGGGAGGACTCTCTGCACAGGGTCCTTGTTCTTTATCGTCCGGATGAGGCGCATCCCATGGGTAAGAGAGGCCTGGAAGTCGCTTTTGGGCTGGAAAAGAAAGGCAGAACGGTGGGCTGGCTGATCTTCCAAATGGACATGGCCTGCTTGAAAGATGCTTACGGTGTCAATGAAGAGGACCTCAGGCGTTTTCAGTTCTAGAATGTGGAGCCATGAAAGGTTCAAAAGAGAAAAGGTTCTGGCATTACGATGTCTCACAGAGTGAAGAAGGAGGCACGGTCATTCTCCTTCAGGGGCGTATGGATGCGTCCACAGCCGCATCCATGCTTCATGCCCTGGACCCCCTCATTAAAAAACAGGCCCCTCCCTTGCTCACTTTAGATCTTTCAAAGGTGACCTATCTGGATGATTTCGGCGCCCTGGTTCTTGCGCAATTGCGGGACAGGGTGTCGGAAAGGCAGGGGCGGTTTTTCATTGAAAATGCCAGCGACAAGATCCATGATTTGCTGGACGTACTCCACTTCGAGGCCTTCCGCACCAAACCATCCCTTTACAAAAAGCCCTCTTCGGGTATTTTCGTCCGTCTTGGAGAGGCCGCTCTTGCTCATGCCTCTGAACTCCAGTACATGGTCTCTTTTGCAGGTTCCGTTTGCCTGGCATTGATCCACATCTGCTCTCACCCCAGGGAGTTGCGGGCCGGTGACACCCTTTCCTACATGGAAAAAACAGGGGTGGACGCTCTTCCCATTGTTGGTCTCATCAGTTTCCTCTTGGGACTGATTATTGCCTTCATGTCGTCGGTCCAGCTTCAGCAGTTTGGGGCGAATATTTACGTAGCCTCTTTGGTCGGGCTCGCCATGACTCGCGAATTGGGCCCTATCATGACCGCCATTATTGTCGCGGGAAGGTCCGGTTCCGCTTTTGCCGCCGAAATCGGAACCATGAAGGTCTCAGAGGAGGTGGATGCCCTATTCACTATGGGATTTGACCCCACCCGCTTCCTCGTCATCCCCAAGCTTCTCGCTTCCGTGATCGTGGTACCCCTTCTAACCCTTTTCTCAGATCTTTTCGCCATGATGGGAGGCCTTCTGGTGGGCGCCACCATGCTTGACCTCACCGCCAGCGCTTACATCACCCAGACCATAAACACCCTGGAATCCTTTGACGTCTTCTGGGGCGTGCTCAAAAGCGCCGTCTTCGCTCTTCTCATTGCCTGGATCGGATGCTTCAGGGGTTTTCGCGTCGGCGGTGGGGCCGCCGGAGTAGGCCGGGCCACGACCTCGGCCGTTGTCAGCAGCATTTTCTTGATCATTCTCACAAACTCTGTATTTTCGGTTATCCTGCGATACTGGGGTTAAAACACGTGGGAGAAGGCCTTTGGCCCAAGAAAGACCCATCATTCAAGTGAAAGACCTGGTGGCCAGATTCGGCGAAGTCACCATCCTGGATCATGTATCCTTTGATGTTTACAGCGGGGAGATATTTGTTGTTCTCGGAGAGAGCGGGTGCGGTAAAAGCACTCTCATGAAACATCTGGTAGGACTTATCCGGCCTCACGGCGGGGAGATCGTCATCGATGGGGATGAACTATCCGGAGCCGATTCCGCCACCTTTCAAAAAGTGCTCAGAAAAATCGGAGTGCTCTATCAGAGCAGCGCCCTTTTCGGCTCCATGACATTGGCAGAAAACGTGGCGCTCCCCATTGAAGAGTATACTGATCTGGCTTCCGATTCGATCGAAACGCTGGTACGGATGAAACTGAACCTCGTGAATCTGGGAGGGTATGAGGACTTCCTGCCCTCAGAGTTGAGCGGCGGCATGAAGAAAAGGGCGGGATTGGCAAGAGCCATGGCCCTGAACCCAAAAATTCTTTTCTTCGATGAACCCTCCGCCGGCCTTGACCCCGTCACATCCGCCGGCCTTGATCATCTCATCATTCATCTCAACAAGAGCCTGGGAACCACGGTGGTCATTGTCACACACGAACTCCAGAGCATTTTTGCCGTGGCCCACCGGGTTGTTATGCTGGATCGCCGAACCAGAGGGATCATTGCTCAAGGCGATCCCAAGTTCCTCCGGGATCACAGTCAGAACCCCTTTGTGAGGCGATTCTTCAACAGAGAAGCAGATGAGAATTTCCTTGGGGAGGAGTAGAGCGAATAGCCATGGCTTCACAGAAAACTAAATTCAGTGTGGGTTTGTTCCTCGCAGGCGGCATCACCGTCGGCCTCGTGGCCTTCATCTGGCTGGGCATGTCCCGCTACCTTGAAAAAGGGCAGTATTACGTCACGTACTTCAATGAGTCCGTCCAGGGGCTGGACAAAGATTCGCAGGTGAAATACAGAGGCGTTGCGATCGGACGGGTTGAGAGTATCAGCGTGGCACCGGATTCCAAACTAATCCAGGTTGTGATGAAGATTGAATCCGGTCAGGCTCTCGGGTCTGACATTGTGGCTCAGCTCAAGGCTGTGGGCATTACAGGGAGCGTTTTTGTGGAACTGGATCAAAAAAAGAAGGACGAACCCGATCGGTCACCCACCCTGACCTTCCCTTCGGAATATCCCATTGTGGCGTCCAAGCCTTCGGAAATCACCCAATTTTTTACGGGTGTCGATGAAATCTTGAATCAAATCAAGGCTGTTGATTTGGAAGGGATTGCGGGTAAAATTAAGCTGGACCTCGATGCAATTCATCAAGCAGTCGTGGATGCTGAGATAAAACAGGTGTCTCACAAAGCACAAGCCTCACTGGACTCTGTGAACCACATTCTGGACCAGCAGAGATGGGACAAGATCCTGGCTTCCTTGGAGGAGCTCAGCGGGGCTCTGAACTCATTCATAGAGGAAGGATCCAGCACGCTGACCCAGGTGAAAAGCACCTTTGCAGAAGCGGAAGAAACCATCGTGGGAACAGAGGTGATGCTCAAAAGCGCTGTGGAGGATTTGAGGGTGGCTTTGAAAAAGACCAATCTCTTTCTGGACAACGGCTCTTCTCTGTTCGCCGGAGCGGAAGGAGTGGTGTTTGATCTCAGGAGTCACCTGCTGGTTACGGCCCAAAACCTTGAAAAGGCGAGTGTGAATTTAGACCGGCTCATAGAACTTGTTGCAGATCAGCCGTCCCGGTTATTTTTCGCCGAGCCCCCGCCTCCCGGCAAAAGAGAGACCGACGTGGAATACGGAAAGTGACGCCCCTCTCACAAGCGGGTCAGCGGCGGAAGGATCAGGACCTAAGTACTCACGTGGAGGATCATCCTCATGGCTTATTTTAAAAAACTCGTGATTGTGTGCCTTTCGTTCGCCTTCCTCTCAGGCGGCTGCGTAAGTTTGAAACAGCCCAGCTACAAAATCCACTATCTTACCCTCGAGTATGAACCGAGCCCTGAGGAGAACTTGAAGCCCCTTCCCTATGTGTTGAAAGTGGTCCGATTTGGCGCAGCTCCATTGTACAACACCACGGAAATGATCTACCGCGATAGCCCATTCAAAAGAGAAGCTTACACCTATCACAAATGGCGGACGGACCCCGGGGACCTTGTCTCCTTCTTTCTAGCCAGGGACATTCAGAGCTCAGGCCTTTTCAAGGCCGTTTTCTCTCATGAAAGCAGACTCTCGGCGCCTTATGTGCTGGAAGGTTCTGTGGACGAGTTCTTGGAATCAGACACGGGGGGCGCGCCGCGGGCGATCTTGACAGTGAGCACCACGCTGATAGCAGCCGGGGAAAGGGATATCACCAAGAGCGTGCTTTTTCAAAAGACTTTTCACGCTGCAAAGCCGTGCAAGGAAAAGAGCCCAAAGGCCCTAGCAGAAGCCATGAGCCAAGCCATGGCCCAGGTTTCCCAAGACATCATCAGGAGCCTCCATGACCGGCTGAAAGAAGAATAAAACTATTACATTGTTGGTGTCAGGTACTAGGTATTGGGTACTGGTAAAACCAGAAGTCGCTTTAGTGTTAATCTTAGAGAGATATAAAAGGTCTTCAGTTGAATCCCACGCTGATAGAAATCAAGCAGGATATACCCGGTTTTGAACGGTTTATCGGGTCATGGGTTTTTCAGGGAAAGAAAAACGTGGTCATTGACGTGGGGCCTTCGAATTCCGTGAAAGGGTTAATCGCATCTCTCAGGTCAATGGGGATGGAAACGGTTGATTGGGTTCTTCTCACCCACATCCACATCGATCATGCCGGGGGCCTAGCCGAATTCCTGGCCCGTTTCCCTTCAGCCAAAGCCCTTTGCCACGACAAGGCTGTCAAACACCTCATTGACCCAGCCCGCCTCTGGGCGGGGAGTGAACAAGCCCTGGGTGACCTTGCCGGGCGCTATGGGCCCATACGGCCCGTGGCACGGGAGCGCCTTGTGCCCCATCACGAAGCTGCCCTGGCCGGTCTTGAGATCCTCGAAACGCCCGGCCACGCGGCACACCACCTCAGTTTCATCTATGAAGGCCACCTTATGGTGGGCGAGGCGGGGGGTGTCTATATTAAAACTCAGAATTCAGAATACCTCCGGCCGGCCACGCCGCCTGTCCTCTCCCTCCCCCGTTTTTTGGAAAGCATCGACCGCCTTTTGACCACGGGAAACCTTCCCATCTGTTACGGACACTTCGGTCAAGCCGAAAATGCCCATGTTATGCTTACAAGNNNGCTCAATCTCTGGGAACGGTTGATCGCAGATGAGGTCTCCTCCACCAGGGATAATCTTGTTGAAAAGTGTATAGAGAGATTATTGTTAGAGGACCCTGAGCTCCAAACCTTTAAAACCTTGGATGCCCAGGTCCGAGAGAGAGAAAGGTTTTTTATGGCAAATTCCGTAAGAGGCTATCTGGGCTTCCTGGGCGTCGAGTTCTAGCAGACCTTCAGCTTTCCAGAATAACCTCTCCCCCCTGCTCGCGCAGGAATTTTAATGACTCCCCAGCCTTGCGCGCCGCGCCTTGAACCCTCTGGTTTTAATTATTGACATCCTAGGCCGTTCCTATTACTGTTGATACTAAATAGCAATAGGAGGAGGCGATGGGGGATGAGATTGACCTTTTTCGGTCTTTTATCAGCAAGAAGGGACTGAGAAATACGCCTGAAAGGGAAGAGGTCATTCGGGAAATATTCGCCGGCCGTGGCCATTTCGATGTGGATGAACTTTACCTGAGGCTTCGCCGGAAGGGGAGCAGGGTCTCCAAGGCTTCCATCTATCGCAATATTCCTTTGATTATGGAATGTGATCTTATTAGAGAAGTTTGGCACGAAAATGGGCATATGCACTATGAACCTGTTTATGGCCATGGACATCACTGTCATTTGCGCTGCCTTGGTTGCGGCAGAGTGGTCGAGTTTGTGGAGAAAGATATGAAGAGGCTCGAAGAGCGTTTAGCGAAAAAATACCAGTTCAAAATCGAGGCGCACAGACTCGACGTGACCGGGTACTGTCCGGATTGTCAGAAGAAAGTGGAAAAAGCCGAAAGGATGAAAAGCCGTCCATGAAAAGCAACGGTCAATTCGAAAAAGCCAATTTCCGCGCTCTCATAGAGGGTGACAATCTTGGGGACATTGAGAGAAGACTTAATGTGATCGACGTATTTTTAGGCACTGAGGAGCACGTGACCCTCGAGGAACTCATGAAGCTTCTCAGAGAGAACGGATATGAGTACGAGCCTGATTTTGTCCGACAGTGTATGAATCGGTGGGTCGATCTCGGCTTTGCACAAAAGAAGCATTTCGACGGGCAACCGCCTCGTTACGAGCACCGGCACCTCGGCAACCATCACGACCATATCATCTGCACCAAATGCGGCAAGATTGTGGAGTTCAGCAATGATGACATGGAAAGGCTGCAAACGAGCATTGCAGCCCGGGAAGGTTTCCACATTCTCCAGCACAAGATGGAAATCTATGGTCTGTGCACGGAATGTCTGAAGAAGAGAAAGCCCTTGCTGCCCATCGCCATGGCAAAACCCGGTGAGAGGGTCGTGATCAAAGAAGTGATGGGAGGACGTGAGGTCCGAGTGCGCCTCGCCTCTATGGGTCTGAGAACAGGCGATCGCTTGGAAATAATCAACAATAACGGAATGGGCAGGCTCATTGTCGGGCACGCCTCGACGCGTTTGGCCCTGGGCCGAGGAATCGCCCAAAAGATCATGGTCTCCCTGGACCGCGAAGATCAGCCCACTTAAAGAGGGAGTGATCCATTACTCCAATTGCGGAGGGAAGCGGAGCTAAGTTCAAAGTCAAGCGATGCGTTGCAGCAGTTCCCTGAGCCTATTCCGGGGGGCTCTCAGAAGCCTTTCCGCCTTGCTGCGCCGCTCATACCGACACTTTTCTTCCGCGCTGATCGTATCGGGACAGTGTCTGAGCTGAACCTTTATGATCGCGTTGAAATCATCCAAAAGGAAGCGTTTGTAAATGCGGTTCGCCGGGAAAAACCGGAACTCCTTTTCCGAAATAGCCGCCGACCAGTCCAGGATATACGCCTTGCCGTCATCTCCAAGAAAAATGTTGGGTGCTCTTTTGAGGTCGCAGTGCGCCATGCCCCTGCGGTGGACGCGCTCGACCAAAGCTTTTAAATCCTCAAAGAAGACCGAGGAAAGGCTCCTTACCTTTTCGAGTCCCTCCAGGTTCCGGCCCGGGATCATTTCCGTGACCACGGCCAAACCCTCTATGACACGATAAAAGGTGGGCACGCCTTTGAGGCCCCTGAGTCTTCTGTAGGCCTTGTTCTCTCTCCAAACCAGAAAACGGCCGATCATGTTCCGGTAGAGAAAACCATTTACACTGTAATCCTTAACAACAGCTTTCCGGCCATTCTCTTCCACCACCCAGATTGCCGGCCGTGTGGTAGATGGAACTCGGAGGACGTCGACACTTTCTCGAGGTAAGTCTGAAAGTCGAAGAGCTTCGAACATAGCGCTACGTTTAGGGGTTTCTACAGGCTGTCGAGAATAATGGAAGTTTTTTCAGCTGTGAATTTCTGCCTCATACACTTTTTTTCTTTCTCACCTCCTGCCTGAGCCAATCATACCAGGGATCGAGACCTTCTCCCGTCTTGCAGGAAATTTCAAAGATCTGAAGATCGGGGTTGATCTTCAAACTGTCTTCCCTGATTTTTTGGATGCGGCAGTCCACGTAGGGGAGAAGATCGATTTTGTTTACAAGGAGCACCTTTGATTCGTGAAACATGAGCGGATATTTGACCGGCTTGTCATCTCCCTCCGTCACGCTCAAGATCATGACCTTAAAATCTTCGCCCACCTTGAACTCTGCGGGGCAAACAAGATTCCCTACGTTCTCTACCACAAGAAGGTCCATTTCCGTGAAATTAAATTCCGGGAAGGTATCCCTGATCATATTGCCGTCAAGGTGACACGCTCCGCCCGTGTTGATCTGCACCACGGGGATATCCTTACGGGCAATGCGCTCCGCGTCTTCCGAGGATTGGATGTCCCCTTCTATAACCCCGATTCGCAAGTCCCGTTTCAGGGCATCAATCGTTTTTTCGAGAAGAGTCGTCTTGCCGGCGCCGGGTGAGCTCATGAGGTTGATGACAAAAAGGCTGTTTTCATTGAAAAGGTTTTTGTTCTCCTCGGCAATTCGTTCATTCGCTTCCAAAATGTTTCTAACAACGGAAATCTTCATTCAAAACTCCTTCCCTTACGCCTTAAGCCTTATGCCCTGCGCCTTTTTTCTAATCCACTTCGATCTCCACAATAGACAACTCCTGACCCCCAATCGTTTGGACCTTGCTGCCACCACACGAAGGACACAGGAATGTATAGTTTTCTATGGTGAATTCCCTTTCACAAGCGGGACAGTAACCCTTCAGAGGAACAATATTCATGTTCAGGTGCGCACCTTCAAACTCCGTTCCAGAGGTAATCACCTCAAAACAGAAGTTCAGCGCTTCAGGAACAACTGCGGTCATTTGACCCACATCGAGATGTACGGTCCTCAAAATTTTGGCGTCATGTTTCTGCATCTCTTCTTTGATTATAGCCAGAAGGCTCTGCGCTATAGACATTTCGTGCATGAAAACTCCGCAGCACTCACCCTTCCTTCATAAAAGCGGCCCGGTGAACCCATTCTAGAAGCAATGTTCGCTGGTTGTCAATATGGGACCAAGATGCGGCGCTCCGACCTCACACGGACTCATTCCATCACTGCTGTCGAAAATACTACTCGGAGCATTAAATTGTTTACATCGAGCAACATAAATACGGGGGTTGTGGGGCTTTTCTGAAGTGACTGGTGGGAGGCCGCCGTCCTTTTCGCAACTTATCTGTGGGGGAAGCCGCAGCCCTGAGCTTGTCGAAGGGACTGCGGAGGGGGCAAAACTCCCCCATAGATAAGTTGCTGAAAAGACCAGGCCGGGAGCCTCGGAACACAAGAAAAGCCCCATGACCCTCGGAAATGCAAACAATATTTTGCTCTCCTTAA
>JARRRH010000207.1:0-4896 GCA_037380925.1 Deltaproteobacteria bacterium
GAACCATGCGAGTGTGCCCTACAACAGGTCCATCGTGGACCGTGTCATAGTAGAAGCCAAACCCGTGGTGGTTACAGGCACCGTTGGAAGGCGGCGGGGTGGCTCTGTCGCTTGTCTCCCCCTTGTGAGCCGATCAGCGATTTACGGAGTGATGTACATCCATGCCGTTGACGGAGCGGGAATCCCTGAGAAGCCGCACCTCATGCTGCTCGAAGGCTTGAGCGGTCCTGCGGCGCTGGCTATTGAGAACGCCTTGGTGCATGCCAAGGTCAAAAGTGAAGAGAAGGCGCTCAAGAAAGCGCGCCGGGAATTCGAGAAGGAAGTTGAGAAGCGGACGGCGGAACTCATCGAGGTTAACAGGCAACTCAAAGAGTTGTCGGTGACTGACGGGCTCACAGGCTTGTACAATCACAGGCACCTTGTCCACATGCTGGAGGCGGAGTACAGACGCGCCGCCCGGTACAAGAGGAGCTTCGCCTTTCTTATGCTCGATATCGATCACTTCAAGGACGTGAATGACAGCTTCGGACATCCGTGTGGTGATGCCGTGTTGCAGAGCGTTGGGCAGATCCTCAAAAGCTCTGTTCGAGGCACCGATATTGTGGGCCGCTACGGTGGGGACGAGATGGCGGTCATATTGCTCGAAACAGGCCCGAAGATGGCCTTGAGGGTAGCCGAGAAGTTGAGACGGCAAATAGCAGAGCACCGCTTTGTCTGGGAAGGCACCTCTTTCCGTGTGACGGTGAGCATCGGCGTGGCAGGAGCACCGGAAAGGGGAATAGATGACTGGAACGATCTGCTGAATGCGGCGGATGGCGTGTTGTACCAGGCTAAGGACAGAGGGAGGAACACAGTGCTCGCCTTCGAGCCTGATGGGGCCACGGCCGGTTCCCTGTCGGAAAGCCAACTGAGGCTTTTCTCAACGCCTGTGGCAACCACCGATCCCTGACCTCCGCTATGGTGCTCCTACTCTCCTTGGCCGGAACGCCCCGGGGCTTATGAAGCTTTCCCTATCCTTGACTCACTTCCCTGATTTCACTATAATTTCTCCCAACGAGAATCGGACGTGGATGTACCCTCTGAACAAGGAGGTGAAACCGTGGGTCCAAGAGAACTCGGCGTTTCCATAACGGATCGATATTTCAGCTTGGATTTGCCCGGTGAGGACGAGGCCCTCATTGCAAGTGTTCTGCTAGGATTGGGCGCTTATGTGAAGAAAGGGCTTTCAATTAAAGTTCGACAGGCGTACAAGACATTTTCAGGTTCGCAGGAAATTGTGACAAAAGTCATCTCTCGGCCCGAGCAGGTTGTGGATTGGAGAAAAGAATTGAGGGAGATTATATCCGCCCTGCGGAGGCGATAACTGCCCTGATCTTATTAAGGGGTCGCGGACCCGGCTTATCTCAAAACCCTGGGAGAGAGGAGGAGATCCCATGCTTGAGAGTGAGGAGAGACGGATTTCAGAGTATGAGTTCATCGTGCGAGCCATCAAGAAATTGCGAAAGCCCCCGTATAAAGGGATCCATTCGGTCTACAGCGGATTCAACCGGGCATTCAGAGAGTATTTTGACAAAAATCCGGTAGAGGTCACGAACAGGCTGGCTGAAGAAGGCAAGATCGTCACCCGTCCGGTCCAGGGCGGTGTCATGCTCTACTTAACGGAAGAGGCACCGGCGCCAAGAGGCGGTGAGGGCGTTCTCCAGAAGATCCTTGAGGAAGAGCCTGGGGACCCACAAGGGGATATCTGAAGCAGGGTGCTGTGGTGGCGCCCATGACGGGCAGGCGGTTAGCAGCATCCGGGATTGTGGCCATGGTCCCAGATGAAGGCGGTATCCGAGGCCGGAGCATTATCGATGTTGTGGCACGGGTCGTCTGTGGTATAATAATGCATCTCCAGCTACTTCAGAGGACCCATGGTGCAGTGCTCAGAATGCGGTCACAGTGTGCCGGAAGGAAAGACCAAGTGCCTTTATTGCGGGGCTGCGGTAGAGGGGAAAGAGCCTTCTTCGGTTGGGCCGAGAAGTCCTGAGGTTGGGGCGCCGGACTGGATGGTGAAGCTAAGGGACCTTTCAGGCCAAGATGCCGTCCTGACATTCGGATTGAGAAAGACAGAGAAGAGAAAGCCCATGAGCAAAGTGACGCTCATGATTATTTTCATGTCGTCCTTTGTCTTTGGAGGGTTGTTGGTATGGCTGCTGGCATAATGCTTTGCCCTCGCTGCACCATTTCAGCAGAGAGGGGTTTGAGCCAGCGGAGAAAGTGCGCCGCCGCTCGATCAGGTGTTTGAGCAGAAGAGAGTTGACTGGCCCTCTTGGGCTTGATACGTAAGCATTTTTCGTATCAGGCCCATTTTTTTCTCTGAACAGTGAAGACAAAAAGGGGAGGTGGCATGTGTGACATGGCTGAGCGGGAAGATCGAACCACGGATGCGGCATTGGGGGATTACAAGGCGAAGATTTTGCCTGTAAACAAGGCAAGGCTCGCTCTTGAGAGGGATCTGTACTTCATTGGAACCACTCAACGGGGATACGAAGTTGAGTTTGATGTGAAATATGAGGAGGGGTGTTCGCCGACAGAGACGCTGCTCCTCAGCATTGCGGGGTGTATCTCTATCGATGTGGTGCACATTCTGCGAAAGATGCGCTGTACTATCTCGAAATACGAGGTTGAAGCGGACGGGGCGAGAAACTTGACCCCTCCTCAGTACTACACGTCTGTGAGCCTGATGATCCATATCGCCGGGCAAGGCATTACGCCGAAGAAAATCGATCGGGCGATTGCCCTGTCTTTGAACAAATATTGCTCCGTGTATCATTCGCTGCGCCCCGATATCGAGATGACCGTGACCTATGAAATAGAAAACCGTGAGGAGGGTGGCCAATAGGCGGTTTGAAAAGTCTGGAATCGGTTTGTTTAGGGCAGGGCTGCCGGGAGCTCTGCCCTTTTTTAATCATGGAACCCGAGATCGAGGTTGAATCTTGCACGTTTCTTGCATACCCCCACAATGGGAGTGATGGGACGGCTGGTTACCGAAGAAATAGTAGTACACTCCAAAGCGCTTATTATTCGTGGGATTGCATGTTGATAGACCTCTGAGAGGTCTGTTTCCCGAAGCTCCGAGCCTGACAAATTTGGGCGACTGCTGACGTTTTTCGACACTTCATGGCCCGGACAACAGGGTTGATGTTTGAAACGGAGAGGAGAGACAACAACCCTGTATCACTGATGCGAGGGGGCCTTCTACCTGGTAGAGAGCACAGGAGGTTGAAACCATGAATGTCATTTGTCCAACCTGCAACCAAAGCTATGATATCCCGAAAGAGCGATTGCCAAAAGGCCGGGCTAGGGCCAGGTGCAAGAATTGCGGTCAAAGCATGCTCATAGAAGCCTCCGGCGCCGTGTGGGCAGAATCTCCTGCAGCGCCTTCAGCCGGATTTGCGGAGCGCGGGAAGGGATCTGCCGCTGAGCACGGCGTCCTCATGGATTATCCTGCACTCCAAGGCCTGTCTCCGGGCAAGGTCGCCTTTGATGAAGTCTTTGCTCCGAACAGAAAGGGAGGTTTCAAGAGCCGCAGAAACAGGGCGAAGGTCAAGATCCTCATGGCTGTGGCCGAAGTTCTGGAGAAGCTCCTGAGGGAAGGGGAGCGGGTGATGCGCGTGGGCAGGGGAACGGCTTACTACCCGGCGGAAATTGTCCTGGGTAACGGCTGGCTGACCATGATGTACAACCACTATGCCATCTTAGCCACCAACGAGCGCGTTCTTTGCATCAATGTCAACTCACGAATGAAACGAAAGACCCATTATCTCTTTCAGATTCTCTTTGGAGACATTAAGAACATAAAGCGGGGATTTCTGGGCAGCCTGGTGTTTCAGCGCATAAGATCCAAGCGGCGTGTATTCACCGGTGTGAAGCGCTTTATGTCCAAGGACCTCAAGGATTTCATTATGGAGAGAAAAGAACAGGCTGGAAAGGAACCGGAAGCGGCTTTCGAAAACCTATGCCCTTCCTGTTTTGTTCCCTTGGAGAAGGGCCTGACGCTCTGTCCTTCCTGTAGAGCGACCTTCAAGGAACCCAAAAAGGCCTCCTTGAGGTCATTCCTCCTGCCCGGACTCGGGGACTTCTATCTGGGCCACAGAGTTCTGGGCATTTTGGAGTTGGCAGGCTCTTTCATGGTTTGGGCCTATGCGCTGGCTTGCGTCCTGTCGGGGCAAAAGGAGGCTCTCTTTGCAGGGGCTCTTGTGCTGCTTTTTTATAACGGCGTGGACGGCATGCTGACGTACCACATGGCCAAGAAAGGCTACATGCTGGCATAACAGGATTTTCAGACCTTCCCTGCCTGCGGGTCCCACGGCCTCATGCAATGCACCTGCCTGTCCTGCCGTGCGATCCCTCTCCGGCCCGGCGCATTTTGGAACAAAACGACCCATTTCATGCTGACTTCTTCCCCAATCTCTGGCAGCATACTATCTGGAAGAGGGAAAGAATGAAGGACGGGTGCCGAGATCGAGCCCTGTCGAAAGCGAGTGGTATGAGGCAAGGAGAGTGAAGAGAGGTGCCGAGATGAAAACAAGGACGGGCGTATTCTTTCATGATCGATTTCGGGGACAGGATTGGTTGATTATTGGAGACAAGTTCCGAAACTTCCCTCAAGTGATGAAGCCTGTGCTGAACCATCCGCAGGTCAAACTGTTTACCCCCGAGAGGGTTTCCGAGGCGCTGCTGCTGAAGGTCCATACGCGCAGGTTCGTTGAAAACCTGAAACGGGCGTGGTATTGCGACGGGGCGCTGTATTCGGTTGGCGGTTGCGTCGAAGCAACAGAAAAGGTTCTATCCGGGGAATTGGAGAATGCCCTGGTTTTCACGGTGGCGGCGGGCCACCATGCGGAACGGGAC
>JARRRH010000208.1:0-6401 GCA_037380925.1 Deltaproteobacteria bacterium
TTTCTTTCGTTCCAAGGCTCCCGGCCTGGTCTTTTCAGCGACTTATCCATGGGGGAGTTTTGCCCCCTCCGCATGCCCTTCGACGAGCTCAGGGCTGCGGTTTCCCCCATAGATAAGTCGCGAAAAGGACGGCGGCCTTCCACCAGTCACTTCAGAAAACCCCCATGACCCTCTGTTCTCTGCCGTCGGCCCTCGTTGGGCCGGCGAAGCCCTCAGGGCGAAGACGGCTGATCTTGGGGTGGGGGCGGGAAATAGAGGGAGAAAATGGTGCCCCCGGAGCGGTGACAGCCCTCCCTTTCTGAGCAGAGGGGGCACTGGCTGATTCGGCCGGGACACACGTCCGTCTCCTTGGGAAGGAGGGGACATCGCGTGGAGGCCATGTTGATCTGAAAGTTGTAACGCTCGGAGAAGATTTTCATCCTGAGAAGATCGGCCCCCTTGCCGCCCGCATTGAAATCAAAGGGCCTCTTGGAGGAATAGGCCATGGTGTCCTGGGTGGTGAAGAAGCCTTCGAAGATCCGCCTTTGGGCCTCTTCCGGAATGCCCACCCCATAGTCGTGAACAAGAAGGAGGGAGCCTTCCCCTTTTTTCTGAACCGCCACTTCGATCTTTCCCTCATCGGGGGTGTTTTCAACAGCGTTTTTGATGAGGCCGTCAATCACCTTTTGGAGCACCTCGGGAGGGATGAAGATGGGCGGGGTGGGTTCGAGCCGGGATAGGATCTGCAGTTCACGGTGGGCGAAGCGGGGCTTGAGCTCTTCCAGCCGGTCCCTGAGAGCCTCTTGCAGATTGATTTTCCTGGGTAGGGCCTCTTTGGGGCCGAAGAGCTCCTCGATCCTTTTGCGGATTCTGGCTACCAGAGGGCCTTCCCCGGCCTCTTCAGCCACCAGGGCTTCGAGCTCATCGGCACATTGATCCAGGAGAAGGGAGAGCAAAGCATACGGCCTGGATCGCTGATCTTTCATGATGTCATCCACCTCATACTGGATTTCCAGGATGCGCTCCAGGTTTCGCTTGGATCGATCCAGTGCGGGCTTCCAGCTCTCTTCGGAGAGCTCGCTGAGCCTCCCGCTCAAGAGGTTGAGGGAACTAAGAAGGATCGCTACAGGGGTCTTCAATTCGTGGGACAGGTGGTTGATGGCCTTGTCTTTTGCGCGGTTTAAGTTGGAAACTTCTATGTAGGCTTTCTTCAGCTCCTCTGAAAACCGGGCGTTTTCAATGGAGAGGGCCACAGTGACGCCTATGGCTCCCAAAAGTTCCACATCCGACTGTTCGAAACTTCCCTCCTTTTTGTTGATGGCGCACAGCACGCCTATGATGCGATCGTGGCTCCTCAAAGGGACCAGGAGGAGATTACGTGTTTTGTAGCCGAGTTTCTTGTCCCTTTCCCTGTGAAGGCTGGAGTCCTTGGACGTATCCGAGACGATCATCGGTTCGCCGGTCTTGATGACCTGGCCGGCCACCAACTGGTCCATGGAGAAGCGAACCTCCTTGACCCTTTTCTCTGTGACGCCGGCATCATAGGCCGCACCAAGGATAAAGAGCTCCTGTTTTTCCTCATCCAGCAGGATGACCACAGAACCTTCCGCCCCCAAAAGCCGCTTGACCTCTCCGTTTACATAGTCGAGAAGGTCCTCGAGGTCGGGATACTTGGGGAGGGCCATGCTTTCTTGTTCATCGCACAGAGTGCACCGATGACGCGGTCGCTGCTCTTTAAGGGTACCAGCAGGAGATTCCTGGTTTCGTATCCGAGTTTCTCATCCCGTGCTTGGTGGAGAGATCGGTCCTTGGACGTGTCTGAAATGATCATGGGTTCGCCTGTCCTGATGACCCGCCCTGCCATCAATTGGTCCATGGAAAACCGAACCTCCCGTGACCTTCTTTGGGTGTTTGCGTCATCGTAGGCTGCACCCAAGATAAACAGTTCTTCTCTTTCCTGGTCAGGCAAAATAACAACCGCACCTTCCGTGTTTAACAGGGCTTTCACCTCGCTGCTCACATAGTACAGCAAATCCTCCAAGTCGGGGTATTCGGGCAGCGCTAAACTGATACGCAGCATGGCTTCGTTGTTTCGGGCCATTCGCTTTTGTTCTGTAATGTCTCGGAGGATGACGATTTCACCGGCAGGGCGGTCTTTGGACTCGAAGAAAACCGCGGCACGAAGGATGACATCCAGTAGGCGTCCATCTTTGGTCAATCTCTGGGTTTCATAGTGATAGATGACCTTCTCTTCAAAAAGCCTTTTCAGGCCTTGCCGGGTCTCTTGCTCCAGACCTGGGGGTACGTAGGGAATTCTCTTGCCCTCAAGCTCTTGAAGGGTCCACCCGAAGATTTCCGTGAACGCCGGATTGAGGTAGGACACCCGGCCGTCCAGGGTAAACACGACGATAGGGTAGGGCTCAAAATCAAGGAGTGCCCTGAGTCGACGCTCCGACCTTCGAAGGGCTTGCTCTGCGCGTTTTCTTTCCGTCACGTCCTGCAGTGTCTCAATAGCGCCGGTGACACTTCCTTCATCGTCGAGCAATGGGGCGGCGGTGAAAAAAAGCCATCTCCCCTCTTCACCGATGTTGGAGAAGAAGTCCTCCACCTCGTAGGCACCCTCTATGGTCACTGATTTTCGATACTTTCCGGCATAGGATTTGGCGATCTCTTCTTCCGGCTCGCAGTCGACGATGAAGTCGGCCAAAGTCGGCCTTTGCTCGGGATAGAAGGTCATCCATTGGTTGCGGGAACCAATGAGATCTGCGGCGGAAAGGCCGGTAAGGTTCTCAAAAGCCTTGTTGCAATGGGTGATTACATGCTGTCCATCAATGACAAAAGCCGCTATGGACAGCCCGTGGAGGATTTGAGAAAGCCTTTTCTCACTCTCCCTGACAGCGGCTTCTCCTTCTTGGTATTTGTGAGCTAACGCCTTAAGCTGCTCAAGGTCTCGCTGCAATTGTTGGGAGGACGATTTTTTGGCCATGAATTTTGCCCCTCAGCGGTGGGGAACGAAAAATTTGTAAACAATAACAATATTACACGCCCGTTTGAATCTCAATACCATTTTGGTCTCTCCTCCGGATATTGGGGTTTGCGGGAAGGGAAGTTTGTTGTTGTTTTGTTTTTTCATATCATTTATTAAAGGGGCGAGGATTGGTTGGGTGGAAGGAGAAAAGAAAACCAAAACAATAAAGAAGGGCATCCTAGGCGGGCTCAGAGGGAAGGTGAAATTCGAGGTCTACGGAGAAGAGATGCTCGAAAAGAAGGTGAGTTCGAGTGGTAACAGCGGTAGGATTTACCTTCCCCCGGACTGGGTGGGACATCACGTCAAGATCATTAGAATCGACTAAGCTATCTGAATCGATGCACTGGGGTTTCGACTTTGAAAGGGAAAACATTTGGCTATGAAGGATTCACCCATGTCTCAGGTCACTATTAGAAGGCTTAGAAAAGAAGATGCGGCAGATGTCAAGAGGATCTACGAGGCGATCACAAAGCGATCGGAAAAGCTGGAT
Organism: Deltaproteobacteria bacterium; assembly: GCA_037380925.1. Classification (GTDB taxonomy): domain Bacteria; phylum Desulfobacterota; class DSM-4660; order Desulfatiglandales; family HGW-15; genus JARRRH01. The sequence continues at coordinate 3,498 of JARRRH010000208.1, forward strand.
ATCCGATGGATCGTCGAGGACAGGGCCGAAGAAAGTCTGGACGCCAGTTTTGTAGCCGAATTTGAAGGCAAAGTCGTGGGCTACATGATCAGCTACATCACCTCCGGCAATTTCGGTGTGGATCGCTGTGCTTGGATCAGCATGTTCGGCGTGGAGCCGAAGTTCATGGGCGGGGGCATCGGCAGAAGACTGGCCGGAGAAATATTTCGGTTTTACAAAGAAAATAACGTGAGCGACGTGTTCACGTCCGTGAGGTGGGATTACACGGATATTCTATCATTTTTCAAGACCTTGGGCTTTAATAGAAGCGAATTCCTACATCTTCACAAGGTACTCAGGTGAATCTCAATGGCGGGCCGCCACCTCCTGCCGGGCGGCCGCCAACCACGAGAGACAGGCCTCAAGGACGCCTAGCCGATAAACAGATCCCCACCGGCGGGATAGGACGTTTTCCGTAGGGAGCCACGGAAATCTGTCCGGGCATTTTCCCGGGAGGTGCCATCCATGAAGCGTATAGGGCGACTCCATGTTTTGACGGATGTGGTTCTTCAGAGCCGATTTTCACACGAGGAACTGACGCGATTGGCCATGGCGGGAGGAGCGGACACCATTCAATTTCGACAAAAAATCGGGGCAACACGAGCCATGATCGAGGCGGCACAAAAGATGAGGCGCCTGTGTGAAGAAGGAGGGGCCACTTTCATCGTGAATGACCGGATCGATGTGGCCATGGCGGTCAAGGCCCATGGGGTCCACTTGGGCCAGAATGATTTTCCCATTCCTCTGGCCCGAGAAATCCTCGGTCCAAACGTCCTCATTGGAGGCTCCGCCGCAACTATGGACGAAGCGCGGATATGCCTTGCTGAAGGGGCGGATTATGTCGGCTTCGGCCCCGTATTCCCAACCGGCTCCAAGGAGGACGCGGGCCCTGTAAGCGGCCTTGAGATTTTGGAGGAAGTGGTTCGTTCCATTCCATTGCCGGTGATCGCCATCGGGGGGGTCAGCGCGGAAAATACGCAGCACGTCATAAAGGCAGGGGCTCACGGGATAGCCGTCATCTCTGCGGTTTGTTGTCAAAGGGATCCTGAAGGGGCGACACGGATCCTCTACAAGGCACTGGGAGAGGCTTTAAGAGGGGGCGCCGATGCTTGAAAGCATCGCTGATATTGGAGAGTTCGGGTTAATCCGTCGAATTGAAAAAATCCTCGATGCGGAGGGCGCCCGACCTCCCGAAGTAATCCTCCGTATTGGGGACGACACGGCCTGCTTCCGCCCCAACCCGGGTTACGCACTCTTGGTCACCTGCGACTCTGTGGTAGAAGGCCGTCATTATCTGGCGGCACACATCGCGCCACTGGATCTCGGACACCGTGCCATGGCTTTGAACATCAGCGACATCGGCGCCATGGGGGGGCGGCCGCGCTATGCCTTAGTGTCGCTGGGTCTCAAAGGGGACACTCCGGTCAGAGAGGTGGAAGAGTTGTACCGGGGGTTTGTGGCTGAACTCAATCCCTTCGGCGCCTCTATCATTGGGGGAAACATCACCAAATCAGAAGGGGGAGTGTTCATAGACATCACCCTCGTAGGGGAAGTGGAAGAAACAAAAATGGTTCGCCGTTCAACGGCGCGACCGGGAGACGTGGTCCTTATTACGGGCTACCCGGGCGAAGCTGCAGCGGGTTTGAAAATGCTGCTCCAGGGAAAAGGCGATGAGGGTTTGAGGGACAGCCTCCTTAAGGTTTATAACAGACCTACCCATCGGGCCAGGGAAGGAGCCGCCATCGCACAATCGGGATATGCCACGGCCATGATAGACACCAGCGACGGATTCCTGGGGGACTTGGGGCACATCTGCGAGGAGAGCCACGTGGGCGCCGACCTGAAACAGGAAAAGCTCCCTGTGAGCGAAGCGCTGAAACAAGCGGCCTTTGCGGTGGGATGTGATCCCTATGATCTCCTGTTGCACGACAGCGATGACTATGAACTGATTGTGACTTGCCCGGCGGCCCGTGTGGCATCCATCCAATCCGCGGTTGCAGAAACCTACGATGGGCCGGTGAGTGAGGTGGGCACGATTACGGATAGGGTGGGGGAGATCGGCTTGATAAAAGAAGATGGAACCCGGCAAGCCCTGGCGGCAAGGGGATGGGACCACTTTGCGAACGCCGATGGTTGATAACGGGCTGTTTTGAAGCACTGGTACTTAGTTGCATTAATAACCGTGTCATTTCGAAGGAACGAGGTGACTGAGAAATCTTTGATAACACTGGAAAAGATTTCTCCCTTCGGTCGAAATGACATATCGGGAACTTTTGCAATTAAATACTAGATTAGTGGAGAGGTGTTCCAACCTGTGTTATCAGGGCTGGGATTCGTGGTTTTGAGCTAGGGAGGTGGGTATGTTTGATCAGGGAATGGCCCGGAGGGCCGCGGACAACCTCCGACTCTTGCGGGGAAAAAAACCGCTGATCCACAACATTACAAACTTGGTCGTGATGAACTACACGGCCAATGTCTTGCTGGCTTGCGGTGCTTCCCCGGTCATGGCCCACGCGGCGGAGGAAGTGGAAGAAATGGTGTCTCTGGCAGGCGCCTTGGTTCTCAACATCGGAACCCTCACGCCTTACTGGGTCGATTCCATGATCAGCGCAGGTCGCCGAGCCAATGACAGGGGCATTCCCATCATCTTGGACCCGGTCGGTTCAGGTGCAACGACTTTGAGGACCCAATCCGCAAAAAGGCTCATCCGGGAGCTTTCAGTTGCAGTGATTCGGGGAAACGCCTCAGAGGTGCTTTCCCTGGCCCAGGAAGGGTCTCAGACCAAAGGCGTGGACTCCGTTCACACGGTGGAGGAGGCTCAAACCGCGGCTCTCCTCCTTGCCCAAGAGCTTCAGATCACCCTGG
>JARRRH010000208.1:6490-7758 GCA_037380925.1 Deltaproteobacteria bacterium
GAAGCGGCGGCCACAGGCCTTGCCTATTTCGGGCTTGCAGGGGAGATGGCGGCTCAAAAGGCTGAAGGTCCGGGGGGCTTCCAAATCGGCGTGCTCGATACCCTGTTCGCCATGGATGGGGATGCACTGCGAAAGGGGGTTAGGATTCAGGTCTAGCGCCCAACGGCACCCGGGCGTGATGGGCGTGCCACGTTGCCCTTGCCACCCCGTATGATTGTCGCGGTCGAGGGCAGGGTCCTGCTACAATTTTGGATCCGAGTACGCCATGGAAAAGCTCTTTGCCACCGCTTCGCACGTGACCTTGCCGTCATACAGATTGAGACCTTTCCTCAGCGCAAGGTCGGCCTGCACCGCTTCCCGCAAACCCTTGTCCGCCAAGTCGAGGACATAGTTGAAGGTGGCGTTGGTCAGGGCAATCGTTGAGGTTCTGGGCACTGCTCCCGGCATATTGGTGACGCAGTAGTGAACCACCCCTTCTTCAATATAGATTGGGTCTTGATGGGTTGTGGGTTTGGAGGTTTCTGAACAGCCTCCCTGGTCTATGGAAATGTCCACGATGGCCGAACCCCGTTTCATCCGCTGCACCAGGTGGAGACACGGCCGCCGATTCCGGAGGCCACAATGGCTGCAGCCATACCGGCAACCCCGCCGCCCAGGATGGTTATCCTGGCCGGTCTGACGCCGGGCACTCCGGAAAGAAGGATGCCCATGCCGCCGTTCTTTGCTTCGAGGCAGTAAGCGCCCATCTGAATCGAAAGGGCTCCGGCCACTTCGCTCATGGGAGCTAAAAGGGGTAGAGCGCCATCCGCCAGCTGAACCGTTTCATAACCGATTCCGGTGATTTTCCTGTGGAGGAGCTTGGTAGTGAGGTCTTGATCCGCCGCCAAATGAAGATAGGTGAACAGGATCTGACCCGGTTTCATCCGGTCGAATTCCGGACCAATCGGTTCCTTAACTTTGACGATCATATCCGCGTCACCCCAAAGATCCTCAGGCCTCTCCAGCAGCTCCGCACCGGCTTGCCGGTAAGCCCCATCAAAAAACCCGGAGCCCTCCCCGGCGCCCTTTTCAACAAGAACCTGGTGATTGTGATCGGCCAGAATCTTGACATTTGCAGGCGTGGCGGCGACACGCTTCTCTGCAGGCTTTATCTCCTTGGGTATGCCTATCTTCATGGTTTTCCTCCTTGCCTTGAGGCGTTGGGGCTGGAGCGAAAGGCTGGTGGCATTGCTCTGGGTCGAAGCCCCCGTTTTTCCAGAGGATCAGGA
>JARRRH010000209.1:0-6639 GCA_037380925.1 Deltaproteobacteria bacterium
TCTGAAGGTGCCGGATTTCAATGGCCATTTTTTCCATGGTACCTGCCAAGATAGCCAGCGCAGTGAAGTATTCGGCGTGCCTGTCTCTCTGAAGGATTTGGGTGGATATTTCGGCGGGTTTTAGCCCCAACTTCTTGCACACATAGGCCTCGGTTCCGGGGGAGACATTGGCAAAGGTGCCTACTGCGCCCGACAACTTCCCATAGCTTATTACGTCCCGGGCCGCTTCGAGCCTCCGATGGTTTCGCTTCATTTCCCCATACCAGACAGCCAGTTTGAGACCGAAGGTGATGGGCTCGGCGTGTATACCGTGGGAGCGTCCGATCATCACGGTATATTTGTGTTCGAGGGCCCTGCGTTTGATGGCCTCCATAAGCTCTTCGGCCCCCTCGATGATAAGGGTCATGGCCTCCTTCAAGAGCATGGCAAAGCTCGTATCCAAGATGTCGGAGGAAGTCAGGCCCATATGGATGAAACGGGACTCAGGGCCCACATACTCAGCCACGTTGGTGAGAAAGGCGACGACGTCGTGCTTGGTTCTTTCCTCGATCTCCAGGATCCGGTCAACGGAAAAGCGTGCCTTTTCTTTTATTTTTTTAAGGGATTCCTTGGGAACGAGACCCTCTTCCGCCATAGCCTCACAGGCCGCGATCTCTACCTCGAGCCACTTGGCATAGCGGTTTTCGTGTTCCCAGATTCGCCCCATCCGGGGCCGTGTGTAGCGAGGAATCATTTTAAGGCTCCTTGATAAGCACCAACGGACCCTATTCTCTTGATTTCACTATAAATCAGAACGCGGCGCTACGCGAACTTATTATAATCCAGTTAAAATCAATTAACTATAATTAAAGATCATCCGAATGTCAATGCAATAAAAGACTGTCAATTTCAATGCATTTAACGCGGTGGGAATATCTTTGCTTTAATTCGCAAAAGGCAAGCCCATTCATTGTTGCTCTTTTTCACTGGAATGCCCCAATAATAGCCTTCATAAAAGCGGGCAGAGTGTCCAAACGCTCTCCATAACATTGCGGCCAATATAGCCGCAAGCCAGTCTGATTTCAAATGAATTCAGGAAGGAAGCCTTCACGACGCTCAAAAAGAGGAAAGAGTTAGATTTGGTCAAGAGCCTCTTTTGTTTTGACACTTGTGAGGCTGTGTCTTATAGTTCAAGCACCTACGGTTCCGGAAGGGGTTGTTTTGGGAAGCCATTTGATCTGGATAGACCTGGAAATGACCGGTCTGGACCCAGAACAGGGTGTGATTCTCGAGATTGCCTCCATTGTAACCGACAGCGCTCTGGATATCGTGGCCGAGGGCCCAAACATTGCCATAAACCACCCTGAGCAGGAAAGCAGAGCAGGAGACCTTGGGGTTTCTTTCCCGGCATTGCAAGCCGGGGCAATCTCCCCTGTGTGGAAATTCCGTTTGGCAGGATCGCCGTTTCCTGATCAAGCACATGCCCAGGCTGGAGGCCTTTCTCCATTATCGAAACATCGATGTGAGCACCATCAAGGAACTGGTTAAGAGATGGTATCCTTCCTTCCCCACCTATGAGAAGAAAAAGTCTCACCGTGCTTTGAGCGACATCAGGGAATCCATCAACGAGCTCAAATATTACCGGGAGAAGTTGTTTCCGCCGGCCCTTTCATCCACGACATAGAAAAGAAGGAGAAATCATGTTTCGCCCGCGAGGCTGACCGATATCCGGTTGTGGGCTGTCCATATAAAAAAGACCTTGTTTCCAGCAGAGACAAGGCTTTTTTTGAAACAAAGGGAAAGTGGTCGGTTGCGTTACCATCCAACCTGCGCCCATGGCGAGAATGACTGTGGCCGAACCCGTCACGATGTCTCCGCCGGCCCACACTCCCTTCTTGGTTGTTTTTCCTGTTTCAGGGTCGGCAATGATGTATCCCCATTTGTTCAGTTTGAGATCCGGGGTGGATTTGGTCAATAGTGGATTGGCACCGGCACCGACCGCAATGACGGCCAAGTCGCAGTCGAGACGGAATTTGGAATTCTCTACGGGGATCGGCCTCCGCCGCCCTGATTCGTCAGGCTCTCCGAGTTCCATCTGGATGCACTCCACCGCCGTGACACGGCCTTTGTCGTCCCCGAGGAAGCGGGTCGGTGCGGTCAGAAGATGAAATTCAATGCCTTCTTCCTCAGCGTGGTGAATTTCCGCTCCACGGGCGGGCATTTCATCTCTGGATCGGCGATAAACAATTCGCACCCTGTCGGCACCAAGGCGCATGGCTGTTCTGGCCGAATCCATGGCCACATTTCCTGCTCCGAAGACCACCACGTCCTTGCCGATCACAATTGGCGTATCATACTCGGGGAAGCGATAGGCTTTCATGAGATTGGACCGGGTGAGATACTCGTTTGCAGAATAAACACCGATCAGGTTTTCCCCCGGAATGTTCAAGAACCTCGGTAATCCCGCGCCGACGCCGAGGTAGATGGCATCATAGCCTTGTTCAAAAAGCTCGTCCAGGGTAACGGATTTTCCCACAACAACATTGCATTCCACTCTGACCCCCAGACGCTCCAGGAAGTTCACCTCTGAAAAAACAATTTCCTTGGGAAGTCTGAATTCGGGAATCCCGTAAACGAGAACGCCTCCCGGCTTATGAAAAGCCTCAAACACGGTCACCTCGTGGCCTTGGCGGATAAGGTCTCCGGCAACCGTGAGCCCTGAAGGCCCGGATCCTACAACAGCCACTCTCTTTCCGGTGGGCGCGGCTTTGGGGGGGAGATCTCCTTTGCCCTGCGTCCTTTCACGGTCAGCCACATAACGCTCTAGGTTCCCGATGGCCACGGGCTCACCTTTCTTGCCGAGGATGCATTTTCCCTCGCACTGGATTTCCTGGGGACAGACCCTGCCGCAGACAGCAGGCAAACTGTTGGTTTCCCAAACGTGCCGGATGGATTTCGTAAATTCTGCCTGAGTAATGAGATTGATAAAACCCGGGATGTCGATCCCCACGGGGCAGCCCTCCCTGCAAGTGGGGTTCTTGCACTGGAGGCAGCGTTTGGCTTCCTCTATGGCTTCGTTCTCCTCATAGCCCAAGGGCACTTCAAGGAAATTGCGCCTTCGAACCTCAGGAGTTTGTTCGGGCATTTTGTGTCTGGGAATTTTTTCTTTCTTTTCCGCCATGTCATCCCTCCCTATTAAACCTAATGGATCATCAAGCGAGAATCAAGCATGAAAAAACACCACTAGATACCGCGATGATCACCCGGCCTTGCATTCACATTCGTGAAGATATCTCTCGTAAGATTGCTTTTCATGCTCCTTGTAAGCATCGAGGCGCTGGGCAAGTTCGTCGAAATCCACCTTGTGGCCGTCAAATTCCGGTCCGTCCACACAAGCGAACTTAGTTTCACCGCCCACAGTCACACGGCAGCATCCGCACATGCCCGTGCCGTCCACCATGATGGCATTGAGACTGACCAAAGTCCTGACCCCATACTCCGCGGTGAGTTTCGATAAGAATTTCATCATGGGAACCGGGCCGATGCCGACCACCAGTTTCACATCCTTGGTCTCCAACTCCTTCTTGAGAACATCGGTGACAAAACCGTGGTGACCGTAAGACCCATCATCCGTGCAAACATGAAGTTCATGAGATGCAGCTTTCATTTTGTCTTCAAGGATCAGCAGGTCTTTGGTGCGGGCTCCAATGATGGCGATCACATGGTTGCCGGCTTGCTTGAGTCCCCGGGTAATAGGATGAAGAACCGCAATGCCGGTCCCACCCCCCACGCATGCCACCGTGCCCAGTTTCTCGAGGTGCGTGGCTTGGCCCAAGGGGCCGATGACATCCTGGAACTTATCCCCCACCTGAAGGGATTTGAACAGAGCGGTCGATTTGCCCACGACTGCGTAAATGACGGTGATGGTGCCTTTCTTTGCATCCGAATCAGCCATGGTGAGGGGGATCCGTTCCCCTGTCTCTGTAGCCTTCAGAATGACGAACTGCCCGGGTCTTGCCTTCGAGGCGATCTGCGGGGCACTGATTTCGTTCATAACGACTGTACCGTTAGCCATTTCCTCGCGTTTGAGAATTTCGAACATGATGATCCTCCGTGGTTTAGAGATGCTTGAATTATGGCGTTTAGCACAGCCTCGACGGTTTTGTCAAAAAAATAGATCACGCAGAGGAGGAGGGCAAAGGAAGGTCTTTTCTTAAAAAAGCGATCAGCACGACCGATGCAAAGGCCATAAGCGCACCCATGGCGAAAGCATAGTCATAGAGACCGGTGACATCTCTGAGGATTCCCGTGACCCAATGGGATAAGACGGCGCCAATGCCGTAAAAAGGCGTCCATGCGCCGATGACGGTCCCCATCACATCGCGAGGAAAGTAATCGCCGGCGCAGGCCCCGTACATGGGAAAGGTGACGCCGTAAAAGAGGGCCAGGATGCCTACGAGGGTAAAAAGGAGGGTCCAGGAATTTCCCGCAAAGACGATGCTGAGCAAGGAGGCTGCTATAAAGGAATTGGACAGGATGATGGTCTTTTTTCGACCCAGAACATCCGAAAGGGGCAGGATTGTCAAGACACCTACAACCTGAGCAAAACCGTGGACTGTGGCCAGAAGGCTCGCCTTTTCCATGGGCATGCCCAGTTGGTATTTGGCGTAGTCGACCATGAAGGTGGTAATGCCATAAAGGCTGTAAGCGATAGAAAAATACGACACACCAATAAGCCAGAATCGGATATCTCTGAAGATCAGAGAGAGGGGCATGCCCCGGGTGCGAGATTCTTTTGCTTCGGGCTTTGAACTCGGGTTTTTCCCCTTGTCGCCCCAGGGCTTGTAACCGGCGGTTTCAGGGTCGCTTCTCAAGAAAAAGCCGTTGATTACCACCATCGCCAGAGCCGCCGCGCCTAGGAAGTACCAAGCGTGGCGCCAGCTGAAATGATGAACAATCCACGGGAAGGCCGCTCCCATGGTCGCAAAGCCCAATCCGTATCCGGTGGACATAATCCCCAGAGCAAGCCCTCTTTTGCGGGGGGAAAACCAGCGCTGAACAACAGTCAGGACGGGAGTCCACATGCCCGTTGCCCCGAGCCCGACGACGGCGTAGAAGAGGCAAGCCATCCACAGGTTTCTGATGGTGCCCAGCAAAAGAACGCCGATGCCGAGGATGAAGCTGCACGTGGCGATGACGCGACGGGCGCCGAGGCGATCGGTGAGCACACCGGTAAAGGGTGTCACAGCGAGGTAACAAAGGAGGTAGCTGTTATATATAGTGCCCCCTGCTGTGCGGCTGAAGTTGAGGGCGCGAATCATTTCAGGGAGGACGACGGCGTACCCGAGGCGAACGGAGTAGTTGATGAAAAGATCGACAAAGCATGTGGCTAGAATGATCCAGGCCCAATGAACGACTCTAGCGTGCCCTTTTTCCATTCCAGAGCCCCGTTAACTCAGGCTTCCTCTTGTGTCAAAAGAAGTTACACTCTTTGGTCGTACGTTTCTTGGATGGTTTGAACGAGGGCGGTCAGAAGACCGTTGACCGGCGTATCAATACCCAACGCCTTGCCTTCGCGAACTATGGCCCCGTTGATGAATTCAATTTCTGTTGTTTTTTGATGGAGCACATCCTGGAGCATGGAAGCCACGTTTTCAGCAGTGGCGCGGCAAACGGCAACCACGTGATCGAGAGGATCGGCGTAAGGCAGCTCAATCCCCTTGGTGCGCGCAACCGCTACGGCTTCCTTGACGGCTCGTTTCATGATGGAACGGGTGCCCTCCATTTGCGGCAGGCGGCCGTTTTTCAAGCGCGTGAGGGCAGCCAAGGCATTGATCCCCACGTTGACAATGAGCTTACCCCATATGAGTTGGTCCACATTAGGGGCACCTCTGGTCTCAAGGCCGGCCTGGTTGAAAGCGGAGACCAATGTCTGGACACGCTCCTCTCCTTCTCGATCCGGCCCAATGACCGTTTCCCCTTGTCCGGCATGCCTGATTTTCCCGGGGCCCAGAACGGTCGCCCCTTCAGCAGTAACGCCACCCAACACCCTTTCCCGCCCGAATACCTTGTGGAGAATTTCCACATTTCCCAGGCCGTTCTGAAGGGTAAGGATCAGGCTCTCGGGATTGAGCCAGGATCGAATGGTCTCCGCAGCCTCTCGGGTGTCCGGTGATTTCACACAAAGAAGCACCACGTCCGCGTGGACCGGCGGGGTTTCAGCAAATGCAGGCACCTTCACCTTGTACCTGCCACCGATTCCCTCCACTTGGATGCCCTGATCATTAATGGCTTTTGCCAGGGGCCGAATTTTCTCGTAAATCGCAACCTGAAAACCCGCCCTGGACAGGCGGGCAGCAAAAAGACAACCCATCGCACCTGCGCCCACCACCAAAAACTCCATACGTACGCTCCTAATTTGTCACAGTCCTGCCAAAAACGGTTTCGCGATGTTGCAGGGGCATGGGGGGTCTCTTTTCAAAAACGAGGGTGAGCGGGCAAAGACTCTGCAGAAAGGTGCCCCCAAGGCGGGCGGAGACCCTCATCAATCCATTCCATGGAAGGCTTTTCATGGCCATTTCCGCAGGAGGCCTTCCGCCCGCCTAACGCATCGCCTTACGCTGTGTGCCGGGCACCGGCCTTCTCGTTTTTGAAAAGAGA
>JARRRH010000210.1:0-5973 GCA_037380925.1 Deltaproteobacteria bacterium
TGCTTCGACAAAGATACAAATCCTCCCACACTCCGTTCGCTAACATCATAAACTCGTAGCCACACCGCTTGGTGTCATAAGGCAAACCGGATTCCTGGAAATAGATCCTATGCCCTGGCGCGAATGGGGGTCCCTGTTGAGCTGAAAAAAAGAAGGGTGACGATTCACTCTCTGGAAGTCGTTTCCGTGGACCTGCCGGAGGTCACTTTCCTGGTGACCTGTTCCGGTGGAACGTATGTCAGAAGTCTGGCCGCCGACTTGGGAGAGGCTGTAGGAACCGTGGGGCACCTCAAAGCCCTGAGGAGATTGTCGAGCGGCCCTTTTTCCGTCAAAGAGGCGCTAAAGCTCGAAGGCGAGGGCCCCGGGCTTTCACAGAGCGCTTTCGAGCAGGCCGTGATCCCCCTGGGAAAGACCCTTCCCTGTATGATCGGGGCTCAGGTGGATGCGGGCACGGCGGAGAGGATCAGGGCCGGGTACCAGCCCCGATGGGAGGATCTGCAAAAGTCGTCCTTGTGGCCCGATGTTTATGAAGGAAACATAAAGCTAATGACCGGCAAGGCCCTGGTGGCGATACTGAAAGCGGGCTGGGGAAGCCGGGTGCAGAAGGGGAGGCTGAGAGTCGTCAGGGTTTTCCACTAGACCTTTTTACTTACTAAGACGTCAACACTCACGCCCAGTTTCCGTATACCGAGGTGCTGGGAGTAAACAGATACTGGATGCTGGTCGAGGATCCAGCATCCAGTATCCGATTCGCAAGATATGAAAAGGGCCGATGTTCGGCGCATTTGGATGATAAACCATTTTAAAGGAGGGATTGACGTGGCACTGGATCCAGAAGCCAAAAAGGAAATTATTGACCGGTTTAAAAAGCACGACAAGGATACAGGGTCGGCGGAGGTGCAGGTGGCTATTCTGAGTAATCGGATCAACTACTTGACTGACCACTTCAAAATACACAAGAAAGACCACCACTCGCGCCGGGGGCTTCTCAAACTGGTCGGTCAGAGGAGAAGGCTCTTGAACTACCTCAGAAGAACGGATGTTGCTAGATACCAGAACATCATCAAAGAGCTCGGCCTGAGAAAATAAGCCCGGTGCACCGGGCACGGGGCCCTAGGAGGGCCCGCATTGGACTTCAGCGAAAGGATGGACATACAGATGATTAAGAGCTGCACAGCCGATATCAATGGTCAGCTGCTTCACATAGAGACCGGGCGCATTGCGAGACAAGCGTTCGGGAAGGCATAGACTTTTTGCCCCTCACTGTTGAGTATCAGGAGATGTCCTATGCCGGAGGCAGGATCCCGGGCAACTATTTCCGGAGGGACATGGGAAGACCCAGTGAAAGAGAAACCCTCACCGCTCGGCTCATCGACAGGCCTTTGAGGCCCCTTTTTCCCGAGAACTACCACTATGAAACCCAGGTCATAGCCACGGTGCTCTCCACGGACAAAGAGAATGAAGCGGACGTTCTCGCGGTTCTCGGGGCATCGGCGGCTCTGGAGATCTCCGATATCCCCTTTGGGGGGCCGATTGCTGCCGTGAGGGTGGGACGGGTGGATGGAAAGTTCGTCACCAACCCGGTATTGAGCCTCCAGGAAAACAGCGACATCAATCTCATAGTGGCGGGCAACCGATCCGCGGTGGTCATGGTGGAGGGAGGAGGCCGGTTCGTTTCGGAGTCGGATATGATCGATGCGATCTTTTACGGACACGAGGCCCTTCAGCCCTTACTGGACATGCAGGATGAGCTCAGGAGAGCGGTGGGCAAACCGAAGCGGCGGATTCCTGAAAATGTGGTGGACGGCGCACTCGAAGCCAGGGTCATGGAAATCGCAGCCCCCATCATTGAAGAGGTGGTCAACACGGCGGACAAAAAGGAGCGACAGAAGAAACGAGACGAGGTGCTCTCAACTGTGTTGCAAACCGTGGACGGGGACGTTGAGGAAAGAGTTTCCGAAATCCGCGAGCTGATTTCCAACCAGGAGAAGATAAGGGTTCGACGAATGATCCTGGAAGAGGGAAGGCGAATCGACGGTCGTGACTTTAAGACAGTGAGGCCTATTGACTGCGTTGTGGGGATCTTACCCAGGGTCCACGGATCCGCCTTGTTCACCCGTGGGGAGACCCAAGCCATGGTGTTGACCACCCTGGGAACCGAGATGGATGAGCAGCGAATCGAGACGATTTACGGAAACAGGTTTCGGCACTTCATCCTGCACTACAATTTTCCCCCTTACAGCGTGGGCGAGGCCAGGAGACTGACCGGGCCCGGAAGGAGGGAGATCGGACACGGGGCTCTGGCCCGCCGCGCGCTCCTGCCCGTGATTCCTTCCAAGGAGGAATTCCAATACGCTTTGAGGGTGGTCTCCGAAATTCTGGAGTCCAACGGGTCGTCCTCTATGGCCAGCGTGTGCGGGGCGTCCCTGTCGCTGATGGATGCGGGGGTCCCCATCAAGGAGGCTGTGGGAGGTGTTGCCATGGGCCTCGTATCCGACGGGACGAAGACTGCCATCCTCACGGACATCATCGGGGACGAAGACCATTACGGGGATATGGACTTCAAGGTGACCGGCACTCGGGAAGGGGTCACGGCCCTTCAAATGGATATCAAGGTCGAAGGCGTGACCCGCCAGATCATGCAAGAAGCGCTCGATCAGGCCAAGGAAGCCAGGCTCTTCATCCTGGCTCGGATGAAAGACGCGATAGCCCGGCCGAGAGCCCAGGTGTCCCAGTATGCGCCTGTGATAACCGTGCTTCAGATAAAGCCCGAAAAAGTGAGGGTTCTCATCGGCCCGGGGGGCAAGGTGATCCGCGAGATATGCAGCACCACCGACTCGCGCATCGAGGTGGACGACGAGGGCAAGGTGGTCATTGCGTCTTCGGATGCCGAGGCAGCAAAGATGGCTGAGGATATGGTGAAAAAGATTGTCCAGGACGCGGAAGTGGGTAAGCTCTATATGGGAAAAGTCCGGAAGATCATGGACTTTGGCGCCTTTGTGGAGATCATTCCGGGTACGGACGGGCTGATCCACATATCCCAGCTGGACAAGGAGAGGGTGAACAAAGTGACGGATGTGCTCCAGGAAGGTGACGAGGTGCTCGTGGAGGTCCTGGATATTGATAAGAACGGCAAGATAAGCCTTTCGCGGAAAGCGGCGCTCGGTAAAACTCTGGCAGATGCATCATAAGACAGTCCTGGATAACGGCATACGCATCATTACGGAGAAGCTGGACCATTTCCGGTCCGTCTCTCTCGGCATATGGGTCAGTGTCGGTTCCCGGGATGAGATGGAAGAGGAAAACGGAATTTCCCATTTCATCGAGCACATGATCTTCAAGGGAACAAGAGCCCGCACCAGCCTTCAGATCGCCAAAGAACTGGATGCCATCGGAGGCCTGTCCAACGCCTTTACCGGCACGGAATACACCTGCTTCCACGCCAAAGTGCTGGACGAGCACCTTCTCCGCCTCGCTGAGATCCTCTCGGACATCTTCCTCAATTCCACCTTTGATCCTCAGGAGATGAACCGGGAAAGACAAGTCATCCTCCAGGAGATCAACCTGGTGGAGGATACGCCGGACGAGCAAATCCATGTGCTCTTCAACCGGCTTTTTTGGATGAACCATCCGCTCGGTATGCCCATCCTGGGCACGCCCAAATCCGTCTCCAACATCAGCAAGGAGTCTATTGTAGACTATGTGGGGCGGTTCTACACCCCCGAAAGAATCCTCGTTGCCGCTGCAGGCCATGTGGACCACGATCAGCTGGTCGGGTATTTCCGTCCTCTTTTTGAACGCTTGGAGCCGAGCCGCCAGGACCTGCCACGGGTCGCGCCGGAGGCTCACGCAGCCGTCTCCTGTCACTTCAAAGAACTGGAGCAGGTTCACTTGTGTTTGGGGGGCAAGGCACCCCCCCTCTCGAGCGAACGTCGGTACCCCGCGGCGGTTCTGAACACCATTCTCGGTGGGAACATGAGTTCCCGCCTCTTTCAGGAAATCCGGGAAAAGAGGGGCCTTGCCTATTCCGTGTACTCCTTTCTTTCCGCTTACTTGGACGCGGGGCTCCTGGGTATTTGCCTCGGCACAGACCCGCGCCACATCAATCGTTCCCTCAAGGTGATTCAAAAGGAAATACAGGCCATCCAGAAAGGCGGAATTTCTCAGGCCGATCTCGAAGCCACCAAGGAGCACCTGATCGGGGGCATCCTGTTGAGCGCTGAGAACACGGATACGAGGATGACCCGCCTGGCGAAAAACGCGGCCGTGTTTGGGAGATATATCAGCTATGAAGAGCTCATCGTCGACTTGGAGAAGGTGACCGTGGATGACGTGGTGGGTGTCGCCCGGGACGCTTTTCAGAGTAAAGACTTAACCCTGGCCACACTGGGTGCGGTCAGGGAGGAGGACCTGGACCTGGAGTGCCTCCAATTCTGAGAGTTTCGGATTTTCTTGCACCCGAGGAATGATTGTGGTTGAGACAGGGGAACATGTGCGCGTGATGGTCAAGAGGCTGGAGGGTCAGGAGGACCTTGCCCTGCCTTTTTACGAGACAGAGGGATCTTCGGGCATGGATCTCCGGGCCGCTGTCCGGGATAGAGCGGTCCTCAATCCCGGCGACATCACGCTGATTCCAACCGGGTTGGCCGTGGCTGTTCCTCGGGGTTTCGAGGCCCAGATAAGGCCGCGGAGCGGGTTGGCGCTGAATCACGGCATTGGCATGGTGAATGCACCCGGGACGATCGATTCGGATTACAGGGGCGAGATCCGGTTGATTTTGATCAATTGGGGGCAGAGTCCCTTTGAGATAAAAAGAGGAGACCGGATTGCCCAGATGGTCATCACGAGGGTGAGCCGTGCGGTACTGGTCGAGACAAAGGATCTTGAAGACACTTCGAGGGGCGAAGGCGGTTTTGGCCACAGCGGATTGGAGTGAGAGACCATGCGGTTCTCGGTTCTGGGTTCAGGCAGCGCCGGCAACGCGATTTATGTGGAGACTCCGCGATCCCGGGTACTGATCGACGCCGGTTTGAGCTGCCGGGAGCTGATCAGGCGGCTCGAGCTGGTGGAAGTGGATCCGAGAAAACTGGATGCGCTCATCATTACCCACGAGCACGGCGACCACATCAGGGGCGCGGGCCCTTTGGCGAGACGGCTGGATATCCCTGTTTACATCAATGCATTGACCATGAGAAGAGGTATGAGGACCCTCGGGAATCTTTTCAGACCCGTCATGATCCAGACCGGTCAGACCATCGTCATCAACGGCCTTGTAATCGAAACCTTCACAAAGTGCCATGATGCAGCAGACCCCATGGGTATCGTGGTCTCTTCGGAACAAGTGCGGCTCGGGCTCGTGACGGACTTGGGGCGGAGCACCCGGTTGGTGGAGGATCGGTTGACGGGTTGTCATGCCTTGATTCTGGAGTCCAACCACGACGAGAAGATGCTGGAAGAGGGAATCTATCCTTTAGAAGTGAAGAGGAGGATCAAGGGCCCGGAGGGTCACTTGTCGAATCACCAGGCCGGAGAACTGCTGAGAACGGTGTCCCATGAAAATCTCGCATTCGTCGTGTTGGCGCATCTGAGCGCAGAGAATAACCTTCCCGACAAGGCTGTCAGGGTTGCGGAAAACGTTCTGCTCCGGTGCGGGCATACAAGGACGCGGGTGCTGGCGAGTCGCCAGGATGATCCGATTCCCATGATAGAACTGTGAGAAGCCGGGACGGTCCATGGGAGAGGGGAGAGTTAAAAGAAAAGAACGCAAGAAGAGAACCTATCAGTGCAGCTGCTGCGGCAAGAAGCAGCCTTTTTGCTGGACCTGCCCCTGCGGTTTTCAGATCTGCAACGCTTGTATGGAAGAAAACCTGTGGGGGCTCACCTGCAGCGGTGTAAACTGGCAGTGCCCGGACTGCGGCAGCCTGAGGCCTTTTTAATTCGTGCCCTAAATCCCTCCCCCTTGACGGGGGAGGC
>JARRRH010000211.1:0-4843 GCA_037380925.1 Deltaproteobacteria bacterium
TTGTTCTAAGGCCCAAATCTACTCCAGCAATTCAATCTTGTATTCCATACTCTACGTATGCTAGAAGACTGAAGCCGCTCGATCTTGTATTCAGCACTCAATCTTGTATTCAGCACCAGAATTCGCAACCAATTTGTCCGCCAGCAAGCGCAAACTCGATCGGCTGTACCCTTCGGGAGCTCCGCTGCAAGAAAGAGCTATCAAATGGGCTTCCACATCACCGTCAACCTTCTTGCGGGATACCTTCTGGACATACTTGCGACGGCGTAACACCGCCTCCAGTCCTTCTTCTACAAGCTGCTTTCGTACCCGCTCAACAGTTTGTACAGTGACATCGAGCGCTTGGCTGATTTTTTCGTCGCCCCACCCGGGCCCACCTTTCCCAATGTCCGCCTTGAGAAGAATACGTGCCCTGGTGAACATCCTTGCTGGGCCTTTACCAGATGATACCGGGCTTTTCAGCAATTTGCGCTCCTCTTTGGACAGACGCACAAGATATTTTTTCATTGACCGCCCCCAAGATTGCGTTTTCACCGATTTTAGACATCAGTCTGACACAAATCCCGGGTTGAGGTCAAGCTTTTTACCAAATAATATTATGTTGACGTGACACTAGGTATATTATATCAAAATAGCTATAAGCTAAGGTGTTCACCAGCACAAAATGCGTATTTCACCCTATTGCTTTTTCTCCTGGCAGACACAATATATTGTAAAACTTAGGAGGCTCGATCTCATATGGAACGCATCCTTGTCGTTGATGATAATGAGGAAAATCTGAGGCTTATGCCTATTCCGGTGAAGTCGGCCACCGATTCCGGAGGATCCCGGCCACCTGTTCCAGAGCATTGCGGCCATCTGTTCCGGGCATTCCGGCCACCCCCTAATCGGAGCGAAGCGACGCTGGTATTTGTTATTTCCCAGAGTCTTTGTGTTTAGTCAAGTTTGAACGTAACTTCCTCATAGATTCTCCTTTGAGGGTGATCTTATATGCATTGTGAACCAGGCGGTCGAGGACTGCATCAGCGATAGTGGGGTCCTGGATGTTGTCATGCCAGTGTTGGATGGGGAGCTGAGCGGCCACGATTGTGGAAGCCAGTCCGTGACGATCTTCGACGACCTCCAGAAGGTCTCGCCGCTCTTGGGCGCTCATGGGAGCCAGGCCGAGGTCATCGAGGACAAGGACCTTGGACCTGGTGAGCTTCTTCATGATCTTTGAGTAAGAGCCGTCAGCCTTAGCCATAGCGAGGTCGTGGAAGAGCTTGGGGATGCGGATATAAAAAGCGGAGAAGCCCATACGGCATGCCCTATTGGCCAGGGCGCATGCCAGGTAGGTTTTTCCCGCTCCAGTAGGCCCTGTGACGATGACGTTGTGGGCATTCTTGACCCAATCGCAGGAGGCGAGCTGAAGGATCACGGATTTTTGCAGTCCCCTGGGGGTGCGGAAGTCGACATCCTCGATGCAAGCGTTGATCTTGAGTTTGGCCTGAGAGAGCAACCGCTTCATGCGGCGGTCCTCCTTCCAGGTCCATTGCCGGTCAACCAGAAAGGCGAAACGCTCTTCAAAGCAAAGCTCTGCGAGATCAGGCTGAAGGGTCTGTTCTTTGAAGGCTTCGGCCATGCCGTTGAGCTTCATGTGGTAGAGCTTTTCAATGGTTTGTTCATTAAGCATGGCTGACCTCCTTTCCGCCCCGGTAATAGCGCCTGCCCCGGATATTGTGATGGGCGGAAGGCTGCTGAGCCTCTTCAGGGTGTTCAAAAAGTAGAGGTTGTCGATCGAGGCCGTTCTTCAGGATGGATTTGACACTCTTGTAAGAGCAGGCCCCGATGGCCAGAGCCCGGATAGATGCTTTTTCTACTCTTTCAGGGGTGTAATGCTTGCTCAGGCGCACGATGCCCAGAACGGAGCGGAACCCCTGCTCAGGATGAGGTCTATTTTCCAGGATCCGGGTGACCAGCTTTTCGGTGTTGGGTCCGTTTTTTCCTGCCCACTTGATGATCCTGGAGGGGGTCCACTGCAGATACCGCAGGTGGCTTTTGGGCATGTGTTCTTTGAGGGTGGTAAAGTCACCGGGCACATAGCTTCTTTTGTGGGCGGCCACTCGTCGGTTCTTGAAGAGGCACTCCACAGCGGTTGCGGTTAGTCGCAGATCGACCTGTTCCCTGATAAGCTGGTAGGGAACGGAGTAGTAATGACGATCCACTTCAACATGGTAGTCGATGTTGACTCTGGCCTTCCTCCACTCGGCGTATTCATATCGGTGGAGGGGTAAAGGCTTCAGAGCCGGCTTGTCGATGGATTCATAGAGTGCTTTACGCGTGGTGTCGAGTTTCTTGAACTTGCGATTATTGAGGTCAGAGAGTTTTTCAGCTATGGCCCTGTTCAGTTCAGCCAGACTGAAGAAGGTGTGATCTCTAAGGGCAGCCAGGATCCAGCGCTCAGCCACCAGCACAGCGGATTCCGCTTTAGCCTTGTCTCTGGGTTTGCCGGGTCGTGTGGGGATGACGGTGGTGCCGTAATGCTCGGCCAGATCCTGGTAGGTGGGGTTGATGTCAGGCTCATAGCGGCAGGGTTTGGTTACCCCGGCCTTGAGGTTGTCAGGAACCACGACCTGAGGCACGCCACCGAAGTGCTCAAAGGCATGGATGTGAGCGTTGATCCAGCAGGGCAGAGACTCTGCAAAGACGGCTTCAGCGTAGGTGTAGTTACTGGCGCCGAGGACGGCAATAAAGATAAGGGCCTTTGTGACCTCGCCGGTGGCCGAATCGATGACATCCACTGTCTGGCCGGCAAAATCGACAAACATCTTCTCCCCTGCCAGGTGTTTTTGCCTCAGGGGTGGATCGAGCTTTTTAACCCAGTTGCGGTATCGCTCGCAGAAGAAGCTGTACTGGTAGCCGTCTGGATGCTCCTGTTTGTATTCATACCACAGGAGCTGAAGCGTGACGCTTTTTCTGCGCAGCTCACGGTGAAGATAGTCCATAGGGGGCATCGGCGGCCGGGAAAGGGTCGTTGAGGGGCTTTTGGGATAGAGTAGGTCCTCCAAATCCGTGTCATCCAGTTTGTAGGCTCTGGGCCATGTGAGCCCTGCCTCTTCGGCTCGAATGAGATATTCCTTAACTGTGCTCCGAGCGATGTTGCAGCTTTTGGCAATCTGCCGTGCAGAGGATCCGGCGATCCATTTGAGCCTGAGAACTTCTCTGATCTTGCGCATGGATAATCTCCTTCCAGCCATGGTCACCCCCTTGCGTTTTAGCCAGGGTTTTTACAGGCTGGGCTTGGATTTATCCAGCGTCACTTCAACTCAGACAGGGGGTGGCCGAGATCACCGTAATAGGCGGCCGGAATAGAGCGTAACGGGTGGCCGGAATGGAGCGTAATCAGTGGCCGGGATCGAGCGGAATACGCAACATTGGCACAACCTCTGATTTAACGAGTCGACTTGAAGCTCACAATGAAGGTCGATCAACGCATACGGCAAAATATAAGCCCTGGAAGTTGGTTGCATATATCGCCTTTTCAAACCGCAACAAGGCCTTGGGATTTGAAAAGTACTTGAAGTCCGGGTCTGGAAGGGCCTTCGCGAAAAAGCACTTTTGGGAGAATAGTTACAGCTGAAGCCGCCTCAAAGCTCACAATTCTGGACAGGTTCCCCACACTGCAAAATATTGTCCTTGGAAGATTGAAACAGCAGTCGCATTCAAATCCTTTAAAAAAGCATCCATCCTCGAGAAATACCTCAAAACCCACTCAGCTCGTGCCTTTGCCGTTAAGCATTTCTGATGTAAACGGACCCCAAAGCACCAACCATGACCTTTAGAGTCTCGGGTCGGCCGCCAATTCCGATTCGAACTGGTCAGAACACCAACGCCCCATTCCACCACTTCTTCGCCCTTGTCGCCATAACACCGGACTTTTGCGTTTCAGACCCTCTCCCTCCACTTCTTCTTGTGTGGTCTCTTATCTTTGGAGACCCCATTTTAAGCCCCAAAATGCCTTTCTAAGCCCTTTTTGGAGGTTCCTTTCCTACACCTTCATCACGATTTCGGGCGAGTTGTGAATCGGCGTGCAAAAAAGAGCAATTTAAGCAATTAACTCAAGCTCTCATTGGGGAGAAGCCAATCTGGGAAAGGGAACAGCTTGATCCCAGTGGATTTCATGCCCTCACAGGTTCTTCCAGTCCATCTGGTTTCTTGATGTATTTCTCCTGGATCGCCTCTGCCTCTGCCCTGATCTCGTCCCTCAGGGATTCCGGCTCGAGCACCAACGCCTTCGACCCCCAGCTCATGACCCAGAACTTCAACTCATCCGTCCCCGCCACTTCGGCTTCAAAGATGAGAGAACCGTCATTCTGAGGGACGATTTTCTGGGTCTCGTGCCAGATCTTCTCCTTGATGTACCCGGCCGCATCCGGGTGAAACCACACCCTGACTTTTACCGGCTCCCCCTGGAACACACCGAAGCTGGGCCCGGTGAACTCATCCAGGCTGAAATCCTCGGGCACTTCAAAAATGTCTTTGGTCTGGTGGAGCATTTTGATGCGGTCCAGGGCAAACACCCTCACCTCTTCTCGCATGTGGCAGAGACCGATCAAGTAGAACGTGCCGTTGAAGAACCAGATCTTGTAAGGGTCGACCTTACGCCTCGTTTCCTTTTTCCGGCTCATGGTGTAGTAGACGATCTCAATCGATTTCCTGTCGAGGGCGGCCTCGTTCACCCGGTTAATGATCTCCTTGAACTTGGCGTACTCCTTGTAAGGTTTGAGTCCCATATGCAGGGTTTGTTCAACGTTTTTGAGGTACTTCTTGGACTCGGGCGGCAACGTTGTTTTGACTTTCTGGA
>JARRRH010000212.1:0-6366 GCA_037380925.1 Deltaproteobacteria bacterium
AAAAGGGACCTGTATTGATCCGACCTCCGTTTTGGACCTATAATACCAAACTCGCATTGGACCGGCCGGAACCCCTTCCGGCTAAAGGAAAAAAGAGATGAAAAAGATTTTTGTAACAATCGTTGTTCTTGCATTTATCGCTGTACTAGGCTGGGAGGTCTATTCGAGGATCGGTGAGCTTCGCGGGCCCACAGCCAGAGATCGCAAGGCCCCTCCTGTTGCCGTGGAGGCAGAGCCGGTGCGCAAAGATACGGTTCGGGATATCGGCTTTTTCACAGGAACTCTATACCCTTATAGCCAATTTATAGTAGCGCCAAAAATCGCAGGAAGGCTTGAAAAGCTCTTTGTAAAGATCGGCGACCCTGTCAAGAAAGGCCAGTTGATTGCTGTTCTAGAGGATGATGAATACCTCCAGCAGGTGGATCAGGCGCGTGCAGAGCTTCAAGTGGCCAAGGCAAATGTGGAAGAAGGCCGGAGTGCCCTGGATACGGCTCGGCGCGAGCTGGAGCGGGCTAAAGCCCTTCGACAAAAGAAGATCGCATCGGAATCTGAACTGGATGCAGCCGGTGCCGAGTTTGCCGCTCAGGAGGCCAAATACAAGGTGGCCTTGGCCCAGGTGGCTCAAAAAGAGGCGGCGCTGAGGGCTGCTCACGTCCGCCTCTCTTACACGAAGATCCGAGCAACATGGGAGGAAGGAGACCAGGACAGGGTGGTTGGCGAGCGTTTTGTCGATGAGGGGACCATGTTGGCGCCCAACACCCCGATTGCCTCTATCCTGGATATCTGCTCCCTTACCGGCGTGATTTTCGTGATTGAACGGGATTATTCCAAGGTCAAGGTGGGGCAGGAAGCCCTGATCTCGACGGATGCCTTTCCGCACAGAACTTTCTCAGGCAAGGTGGTGCGCATGGCGCCTCTGATCAAAGAAACCTCACGGGAAGCCAGGGTTGAAGTCGATATCCGTAATCCGGAAGGCTTGCTCAAGCCCGGAATGTTCATACGTGCTCAGATAGAATTCTCCAAGGTGGATAATGCCACGGTTATCCCTGTTAGGGCTTTGACGAAAAGGGGTGGCAGACAGGGCGTTTTTATTATCAACAGTGAGGAGATGACAGCCCAATTCGTCCCGCTGAAACTGGGCATTGCCAGCAGTGAGTGGGTTCAGGTGATTGAGCCTCCCCTTTCGGGTTCCGTGGTGACCCTGGGGCACCATATGCTGGAGGACGGCTCAGCTATAGTATTGCCGGGTGAAGGAGCCATGGGTCAAGACGGAGACCGCAAAAAGGACCAGAGTCACCTATCCGACCCTCAGCGTCACGACCACCTACGAAAACGCAAGCCCTGAAGAGATGGAAGAATTGATCACGCGCCCCATTGAGGAGGCCATGAGCGCTGTCCCGGGCGTGGAAGAAGTCACCTCCTTTTCATCAGAAGGGGCCAGTAATGTACGGATAAGTTTCACTTGGGGAACCGACCTGGATGCCGCCGCCGCCGATATTCGTGACCGGCTTGATCGTGTGGCGCGGTATCTGCCCGAGGAAGCGGACAGGCCTTATTTACGGAAATTCGACCTGGCCAGCTTCCCCATTCTGATCCTGGGCGCTGCAAGCGACCTAGATCCGCAAGGTAAAAGCCTTGGGTCTGTCCCTGGATCAGATCCTTTCCAAAATAAAGGCTGAAAACGCGACCGTTCCCGCGGGCACTCTGGAGCGGGGAAATCTGGACGTGATGATACGTACCCCCGGGGAATACACCAGCCTGGATGAACTGCGTGACACAGTGATCGCCATTCGAGAGGGTGTGCCCATTCAGGTCAGGGACATCGCAAAGGTGGAGGATGCGTGGGAAAAGGTCACACGGATCGCGCGGGTCAATGGAAGGCCAGGGGTACGGATGGCGGTGCTCAAACAATCGGGTATGAACACCGTGGAAGTGGCGCGGGGCGTCCATAAAGAGATCGAGAAGATCAATCGGGACATTCCGCAGATTCATGTGACCCCTATTATTGATACATCCGATTATATCAAGAGATCCATCAGCAATGTGGGAACGTCGATACTCTATGGTGGGGGTGTTGGCTATTTTCGTTTTGCTCCTTTTTCTGAGGAACATACGGAGCACCACAGTTATTGGTCTTTCCATTCCCATTTCTATCATCGCCACCTTTACTGTCATGTATTTCAGCGGCTTCACGCTGAACATGATGACCCTCGGCGGTTTGGCTCTGGGTGTAGGGATGCTTGTGGACAACGCCATCGTGGTGCTGGAGAACATTTACCGGTTGAGGGAGTCCGGTATCCCGCGGGACCAAGCGGCTATTGAAGGGAGTGAGGAGGTCACGGCAGCCATCGTTGCCAGCACGCTGACCACGTTGGTCGTTTTTTTGCCCATGATCTTTGTGCGCGGTATGGCCGGGGTCATGTTCAAGCAACTCGCCTATGTGGTCAGTTTTGCTTTGGCCTGCTCTCTGGCCTCTGCCCTCACACTGGTGCCCATGCTTGCGTCTCTCATTCTCAAGCTTCCGAAGAACAACCCTTCAGGTGAGAGTACATGGGGCCGAAAAATTTTCATGGCGAGCGGCAGACTTTTCACAAAACTGGAGGAATCTTACAAGGCCGTTCTCCACTACGCGTTGGGTCACCGCAAGGTGGTTTTGGGGTGTGCCTTGCTGCTCCTTTTTGGGAGCCTTATGCTCTATCCCCTGGTTGGGTCCGAGTTCATGCCGGAGGCGGACGAGGGAGAAGTCAGGATTTCGGTGGAAATGGAAGTGGGTACCCGGCTGGCAGTCCTTGAGAAGACCTTTGATCTGATAGAGAATGTGGTGAGAAAGGAGGTCCCAGAGGCCAAGAACACAGCGACTTTCATAGGGGGCTCCTCGTGGCGTAGGACAGGTGGCCACACCGGCGAGATGAGAATCGCTCTCAAGCCCGAGGCGGAACGAACCCGTTCCAGCGAGGAGATCGCCGCAGCTTTGAGGCGGCGACTTAGCCATATTCCAGGGGCAACGGTTCGCACAAGGGCGGGCCAGGGACTCTTTATCTTGCGCATGGGAAGCACGGGCGAGGAGAAACTGGAGCTGGAGGTTCGCGGGCATGATCTGGAAACAGCAGATTTACTGGCCCGGCAGGTCAAAGAACTGGTAGAAGGCGTAAATGGGGTGACCGATGTGAGGGTGAGCCGTGAATCAGGGAGCCCCGAGGAACTGATCATCGTGGACCGTCAGAAAGCAGCGGATATGAAATTGACTGTCTCCCAGATTGGTGATGCGCTCCAGACCATTATTTCCGGTACGGAGGCAAGCAAATATCGAGAAGCAGGAAAGGAGTATGCCATTCTCGTCAAGCTCAAGGACGCAGAGAGGATGGATACTCGGGAGGTTCTCGATTTGACCTTAACCAATGCGGACGGCAATCCTGTGGTGCTTCGGAACGTGCTTCAGGTCCGGCCCCGGACAGGCCCCGTGTTTCTTGAAAGAAAGGACCAGGAGCGGATTGTGACGGTTTCAGCCAACATCGCCGGACGGGACCTCGGTTCTATTGTCAATGAGATAAAGAGGGGACTTCAGACCATCCCGGTACCGAAAGACTTTACAGTCACCTTTGGCGCAGATTATGAGGAGCAGCAGAAGGCAAACCGTGAGCTGCTGCTAAGCGTCATTTTGGCTTTGGTCATGGTCTACATGGTGATGGCTTCTCTGTACGAATCGCTCCTTGATCCCTTGGTAGTCATGTTCTCCGTGCCCCTCGCCGCTATCGGCGTTATTCTGATGCTGTTTCTCAGCCACACGACATTTAACGTTCAGTCCTTTATTGGATGCATTATGCTGGGCGGGATTGTGGTCAACAATGCGATTCTTCTTGTGGATCACACGAATCTTTTGAGGACCCGCGGCATGTCTCTGTTTGAAGCCATTGAAGAAGCGGGTCGAAGGAGACTGAGGCCCATTTTGATGACGGCCGCCACGACCATGCTGGCTTTGGTGCCGCTGGCCATCGGATTGGGGGAGGGAGGAGAAGCACAGGCGCCTCTTGCAAGAGCCGTGCTTGGCGGTCTCTTCAGTTCCACCTTAATTACCCTTGTGGTTATCCCCGTGGTTTATTCCATCTCTAAAATGCGATTCAAAAGAAAAGCCGGAGAAGAAAAGTGATCTCAAGGAAAGCCGGAAGGTCAGGGTATGTGCTTATTGGCTTCCTTTTCCTGGCAATACCCTTTTCCTTTTGCCCCCGCCACGAAGCCGGGGCGGAGTCCAGCCATGGAGAACCCCCGGACAGCCGAGGAGTCGCCCGGGGAAACAGCAGAGGGCCGGTTGAAATCAGCATTGAAGGGGCCATCATCACGGCCTTGTACAACAACCGGGCTCTTCGGGTTGAGCGGCTGAATCCCGACATTCGCAGGACCTTCGAAGAGGAGGAGCAATCGGTCTTTGATCCTGTTCTGAGCGGCGGGGGTTCTTTTTCAAGGGAGAAGGGTCAAGAGAGATCAAGAGTTTCTACGAGCCTGATTGAGAATACGGACAACCTGTCAGAGGCCTCACTGGGAGTTTCCCAGTTCTTTTCTACAGGCACTGAAGTGGGCCTTGATTTTTCCGCCGACTGGACATGGTCTGATCTTTACAGCGACTTGTATGCTTCTCGTGTGGGGTTGAGCATTACGCAAGCATTGCTGCGGGGAGCAGGCACGAGAGTCAATCTCGCAACATTGGAACAAACCCGGCTGGACACGGACGCTTCAGAGTATGAGTTTCGAGGATTTGCAGAGGCTCTGGTGGCACAGGTGGAAGAGACCTATTGGGACTATGCTCTTGCCCAGCGCCAGATTCAGATCGTAGAAGAATCTCTCCGACTCGCAGAACAGCAACTGAGAGAAATCGAAGAGATGATCAGAGTCGGCAAGCTGGCAGAAAGTGAGGTCGTAGCTGCCCAGGCTGAAATCGCTTTGCAGCGGCAGGGATTGATTGAGGCGCGCAGCACGCTGGAAACAACGAGACTAAGGTTTCTTCGGTTGATCAATCCTAAAGGCCCGAATCTGTGGGAGAGAGACATTGTCCTCAAAGAGCTGCCGTCCATACCTGACTTTGCCATAGAACCTGTTCAGGCTCATGTGGATGTGGCTTTGCGCCTCCGTCCAGATCTCAACTCGGCCCGGTTGGGTGTTCAAAGAAATGACCTCGAGGTCGTGAAGACCAAAAATGGGCTGCTCCCGAAGCTGGATCTTTTCGTTGTCCTGGGGAAAACGGGTTACGCCGACTCTTTCGGGAGTTCGGTAAGTGACATCACCAATGATTCCTATGATTTTTCTGCGGGCCTGGTTGTTCAGTATCCTTTCAGAAACAGAGAGGCTAAATCTCTTTACAGACGGTCCACGCTCCGGCTTGATCAGGCACTGGAGAGTGTGGCCAACCTTGTTCAGCTCGTGGAGCTGGATGTTCGAACAGCCTATATCGAAGCTGGCCGCGCTAAGGAGCAGATTTCCGCGAGCCGAGCCACCCTCGAGCTTCAAAAAGAAAAACTTCGCATAGAGACCGAAAAGCTTCGGGTGGGAAGATCAACGGCTTTTCTCGTATCCCAAGCACAGCGGGATCTCCTTTCAAGCCAGATTGCTGAAGTCCAGGCCGTGGCGAACTACCTCAAAGCCCTGGTGGCGCTCTATAGGCTCGAAGGATCGCTTTTGGAACGCCGCGGCATCCAAGCCCCAGGTCAAGAGCCGGTCGAGCTCGATACTCAAAGAATCCCACAGTAGGTTTTTTCGGACTTTCCTCACTTTTTGCTCAAAGCCCCAAGTCAATGCTTCCGACCTTTTCCAGGCTGTCCGGGTCCCATTGCGGCCGGTCGTCTTTATCGATGAGACGGGCACGAACCCCTTCGAGAAAATCGGGATGACCCAAGATGAAGCGGGCCGCTTTGAGGTCCGCCCCAAAAACCTCTTCGATTGGCCGACCTTCATTGTAGCGAAGCAGTTTCAGGGTGACCACAAGGGCGGTCGGAGAGCGCTCCGAGAGCCGATCAAAGACTCCGTTACAAAGGTCGCTGAACACGCTGCACTGCCTGAGTTCCTCTAGAAGTCCTGTAATATATGTCTTGCCGGCAAAATAGGTTTTTACCCAGTCATCCATCTCGGATTTATGAGGGATATCCAGGCACAGGAAAGGCTCAAGAAGGGCAATGACCTGCCTGAGAGCCTCCGGTTTTTCTTTGGAGAGCTTTCCGGAGGCGCTTATGGCAAGATTCATGACCTTGGGAACATCCTTGGAATCCATGAGATGGGTGGCAAGACCTACACGTACACATTCCGATCCCAACACCTCGTAACCCGTCAATCCCAGGTATTCAGGATATCCCGGGGGGCACTTGTTGAACATCCATCCAG
>JARRRH010000213.1:0-7053 GCA_037380925.1 Deltaproteobacteria bacterium
TAAATTCTCTAAACCTTCATTCTATGTTGTATCGCGAAAATGGGTGCCAGCGTTGCAAGAAGAGCTTTTTACCCAAAAGTGGTCGTACCAGTTTTGGGTAAAAAAGGAATGGGATGTGCGACCGTCTCTTGGGCGAGATCGCCCGTCTAACTTGCCAATCAAGAGCAAAACCAAAGGATTAGCAGTATTCCTGATCACCAGCAAGGCATTAGATGCTAGGCGCCGAGGAGTGACGACTGAGGCGTATGGAGCAATACGCCGCAAGGAGAAGCGATCAAAGGCAACGCCGCAGATGATGCCCTGCTGGTGGATCAGGGGGGCTCAAAGCTTGTTTGATGACACCTAATAAGTTATCATATGTGAATGGTGCACTGACCTCAACGCTTTTAGGAATTTGCCGAATCATTGGACACCTGGCTCACATATCTTAAACAAGGTCTCACCCGAAAACTCCCCCAAGACCGGATTGCCGGAGGAAATAGCGGTACCGGCATCAGGGAAAACCTCGAAAACCTCCGACCTTACGCCTCCCGGTACTGGCAAAAAGGCCTGGTCGGCTTCTTTATCATACTCGCCACGTCTCTCCTGGCCTTCCCTCAACCCCTGATCACCCGCTACATTATTGACGATGTCATATTGGCACGCCAACTTGGACTTTTGTTCGGCGCCGTCATATTACTGGTTGCCATCGTGTTGGCCGAGAGGCTCATGCGCCTGCTGGAGGAATTCTATTTCGCACGCCTCGAGCAAACGGTCACCCTTCACATTCAGCAGGATCTGATTGAACGTACGCTGCATTTCCCCAAGACTTTTTTTGACGACAGCCAGACAGGATATCTCATGTCACGGCTGTCTTCGGATGTTGAGGGCCTGCGCTGGTTCTTCTCCAGCAGCATTGTCTATGCCATGAGCAACGTGGTGCGCTTCGTGGGCGGCCTGTGTCTCCTATTCTACCTTCAATGGAGACTGGCTGTCATTGTGGCTCTTATCCTCCCGGGAATCGTGCTCGCTATGCGTTACTTTTCAGCCAGGATATACGTCCTGAGCCATGAGAGCATGGAACAGCGGGCCAACGTGTCCAGCCGGTTCCAGGAATCCCTGGCCTCAACCTCCTTGATTAAAGCCTTTTCCTCGGAAATGAAAACCTTGGGCCATCTGATGTCTGCCCTGAGAAAGGCCTTTCACATCTCCATGGAACGGACGGCTGTGAGCTCAGTGGCCAATCTGGCCGTCAACTCCATGCCCGGCATCGCAAGGATTGTTACGTTGACACTTGGTGCCTACTGGGTAATCAAAGACCAATGGACCTTGGGATCCCTCCTTGCTTTTCAGGCCTACCTGGGATACGTGTTCGGGCCGGCACAGTATCTGGCTTCGGCGAATCTGGAACTCCAGGAAGCCCTCGCTGCCCTGAGAAGAGTCTCAGCGCTTTTTGACATTGTTCCGGAAGAAAACATCGGGACAGGGGAAAAGGTGGACCGGCTTTCTGGAGAGATAGAATTCAAGAACGTTTCTTTTTCCTATAACGGCATGGACCCGGTTCTCGAGGATGTCTCTTTCCACGTTAAGCCCGGAGAAAGGGTAGCTGTTGTCGGGCCGAGCGGCGTGGGCAAGACAACGCTCCTGAGCCTTGTTATGCGCTTTTACAAGCCGACTTCAGGGGAGATCCATTTCGACGGGAAGCCGGCAACCGTTTATGAGCTGTCGTTTTTGAGGCGCCGTATCGGATATGTTTCCCAGGCAACACGGCTGATTTCCGGAACCCTCATGGAAAACCTCTGCTATGGTAATCCAGAGGCTGACGAAGAGCAGGTCATCCGAGCGACTCGGGCAGCAGGCCTTCACGAGCACATTATGAGTCTGCCCGGGGGTTACAAAACCGAGATCGGTGAAAACGGGACTTATCTTTCAGAGGGGCAGAAACAGCGCCTGTCCCTTGCAAGGGCCCTGGTCAAAGATTCGGACATTACCATCCTCGACGAACCCA
The DNA here is from genome assembly GCA_037380925.1 of Deltaproteobacteria bacterium. Taxonomy (GTDB): domain Bacteria; phylum Desulfobacterota; class DSM-4660; order Desulfatiglandales; family HGW-15; genus JARRRH01. The sequence goes on from JARRRH010000213.1 coordinate 1,988, forward strand.
CATCCGCATTGGACAAGGTGACTGAGGCATCCATTTTCGAATCCCTCCCCGCTCTGGTTCGGAACAAGACGCAGTTTGTCGTTTCCAACCGACTACCGCTTATCAAAGAGGCGGGACTCGTGATCCTGCTGGGAGAGAGCCGCCTCGTGACCGTGGGCACACACCAGTCACTACTTGAAAGCAATGAGTACTATCGGACTCTCGTGGGAGCACAAGAAAATTGGAGTGTGGGAGGGATGGAAGAATGGAGTACTGGAGTGGTGGAATAATCGAATGATGGTCTCCTCAATTCCTAAATGTTCTTAACCCGCGTTCATCTGCGTTTATCTGCCTGCCCTGTTGAATCCACGAAGTGGCAGCGGAGCGTATTCAACTGGGGCGTCCTATGAATTTTTCAATCCGCGGCCATGGGATCCGGAAGAATGGCACAGCCTTTGTCCGGTGCCGGCGGGAAAAAAACATTGAAAGAGGTCCCTCCTGATCTGAAGCAATCCTCCCTCTCTTTGCAGAACTTGCATTCGCTGATCCTGCCGGGACACAGATCGCTATCCCTGGGGATATAGCCGCACCTCGATGAACCCATGTCAATCCTGAAATTGTAACGCTCTGCAAAAATCTTCATGCGCAGAAGGTCCGCCCCTTTTCCGCCTGCATAGAAATCGAAAGGCCGCTTGGAAGAGTACAACATGGTGTCATGGGTGGTAAAAAAGCCTTCAAAGATGCGCCGCTGATTTTCTTCTGTGATCCCTATGCCACAGTCGTAGACCACCAGCTCCGACCCTTCCCCTTTTTTCCGAACCATAATTACTATCCTGCCCTCATCCGGTGTTGCTTCCACGGCATTCCGGATAAGGCCGTCCACCACTTTCTGCAACACATCTCCCGGGACGCAGATGTCCGGAACCGGCTCCAGATGCGGGACGATCTCCACCTCCCGGTGGGCGAACTTGGGTTTCAACACTTCCAGTCTCTCTGCAACGAATTTGTCCAAGGAGATATCGGCTATCTTGCTGTCTCTAGGCCCGTAAATTTCCTGGATCCGCCGGCGGATCCGTTCTACGGCCGGCCCTTCGCCTACCTCTTCCGCAACAAGAGACTCGAGCTGATCTTCACACTGATCGAGCAAAAGATTTAAGAGATCACGGGTCTTGTATTGTCTGTCGCCCATGATATCTTCCACCTCGTACTGGATCTCGAGAATACGCCGCAGATTTCGGTTCGCCCTTTCCATGGTCGGTTTCCAGACATCCTCAGGAAGTCCTTCCATCTTGTTACCTAAAATATTCAAAGAAGCGAGGAGCACGGAAGCAGGCGTTTTGAGCTCGTGGGAAAGATGGTTGATAACCCGGTCTTTTGCCCGGTTCAAGCCGGTCACTTCCTGATAGGCCTCTTTGAGCTCCTTTGAAAAACTGGCGTTTTAAATGGAAAGCGCCACGGTCCCTGCGATCAGGTTGAGAAGTTCTACATCCGATTGCTCGAACCGTCCCTGCTTCTTGTTAATGGCGCTCAACACCCCGATGATACGATCGCCGCTCCTCAGAGGCACGTCAAGCATGCTCTCCGAATGAAAATGGAGTTGGGCGTCCGCGTCGGCATAGTAATCCGGATCCTGAGACGTATCATGGACAATAACGGGTTGTCCTGTCTTGATGACCTTGCCTGAAATGCCCTTGTCTGCGGGGTAACGAATCTCTTTGGCCCGCCTTTGGGTGTCCCTGTCATCATAAGCGGCTCCAATGAAAAAAAGTTCGTGCTTTTCCTCGTCAAGCAGTATCACCAAGGCACCTTCCACGTCCAGAAGTCGCTTGATCTCATTGCTGATGAAATCCAGCAGATTTTCCAGGTCGGGGTATGCCGGGAGGGCTGTACTGATCCGCAGAAGGGTTTCATTGGTCTGCTTCATCTTGTTTTCTTCGGTGATGTTTCGGAGCATGACCAGTTCTCCGGCTTTTTGCTCCTCACTCTCCGAAAACACGGTCCCTGTCATGACCACATCAAGAACTCTCCCATCCTTGGTCAAACGTTTTGTTTCATGCCGGCGGATGAACTTCTCCTTGAACAATCTCTTGATGCTTTGCTTTGTCTCCTCCTCGAGCCCAGGAGGTACATAGGGGATGAATTTTCCCTCTAACTCGCTCAGGGTCCAGCCAAATGTCTCCGTGAAAGCCGGATTCAAGTAGCCCACCTTTCCGTCCAGGGTGAATACAACCATCGGGTAAGGGACAAACTCGAGTAGCGTCCTGTATCTCTTCTCAGCCAGTCGACTGGCTTCGTAGGCGCACTGTAAGCGAAACTCCGATTCCCTCAGGGCTTCCTGTGCTCTGATCTTATCGGTCACGTCTCGGGCAACTCCGCGAAACCCGATTCTTTCACCCTCTTGAGTGGTAATCACGTTCGCTGAGAGCTCTATAATCCTCTTCTTTTTCTTCTTGTCTATAATCTCCCAGGTGATATCCGAAACACCCTTTCCGCTCTTATAAATTTCGTTGAAAATCTCAAAAGCCGCGTTCCCGTGTTCCTCGTCCATAAATCTCCTGAAGTTCGTCCCCTGGATCTCTTTCCTTGGAAATCCGAAAACATGGCACAGGGCATCATTGAAATAGAGAAAGTTGCCTTTGAGATCTACTTCATAGACGCCGTCATCGATGTTCTCGATGAACGCTTTGTAGCTCTCGCTTGAAAGGGCTCCCTTCGGGGCCATGGCTGCCACCTCTGCTCTTTTTTGCACCAAGGATCTCTTTCCCTGAGCGTTTCCTGCGGACATTCTATAAGCATATTAGATACTTTGTCACTAGAATTTTATTGTCTTATTATTGATCAATTCCCACAGTTTTCGAGTCCGAAACACGGGAGATGAGCCCCTTCAAATACGCAAGGTCCGCCCCGGTTGAGGCTGTGCCGTAGCCTATTTCGATAGGACAATCCCCCCCGGCGGGGAGGGCAAAATCACACTCAAGGTCAATACCCGAGGCTACGATGGAAAATTGCGCAAAACCGCAAAAGTCTACACCAATGATCCATGGAAGCCTCTTGAAAGCATAAAAGTTGAAGCCTTTATCAAGACACTGATTACCCTGTCCTCCCGGTATGTTCTTCTGCAGGGATCTCGCGCCGAAAGGATCTCAAGGAGCATTCAAATCAAAGCCGAAATCGACAAGCCTCTCAAAATCGAACCGATTCAATTCAACCTCGACAAATGGTTGAATTACAGCATAGAAGAGATCGAAGAGGGCAAAGTCTACCGGGTCCGCTTTACTACCATCCCAAACTCAACTGCTTACTATCGGGGACATCTGAGGCTCAGGACCAACTATCCTCAAAAGCCGGAGATCTTAATCGGCATCCGGGGGCGTTTCCCGAACTGAGGGAACCCTGTGTCTTTCCTTTGCACAAGCCTTTCCGTACGTCCTTGAAAAATTCGCTTTGGTACGTAGAATGTCCATCGAGGTTTTCAGGCAGGTTACCAGCAGGGCCTGGAGCGTCCGGCGCAAGGAAAGGCCTGCTTTCTAAGTATGAGCGGAAAAAAAGACCAGATTGTTGAGATTTTCACGGACGGTGCGTGTAGCGGGAATCCGGGACCCGGCGGCTACGGTGCCATTTTGAAATACGGCGATGCTGTCAAGGAAATCTCCGGATGCGAGCGGAGGACCACCAACAACAGGATGGAATTGACTGCTGTCATAGAGAGCTTGCGTCAAATCAAGAGGCCCTGTCGAATAAGGATTGTAACGGATTCCAATTACGTGGTTAAGGGAATGACGCAATGGATACATGGATGGGTCAAGAAAAACTGGATAAATTCCCAAAAGAAGCCGGTGTTGAACAGAGACCTCTGGGAGACCCTCTTGAAGTTGAGCAAGCCTCACAGGATAGAGTGGATCTGGGTCAGAGGACATAAGGGACACAAGGAAAATGAGCGCTGCGACGAACTGGCTAGAAAGGCAATCGGAAAGTGCACCTAGCAAGAAATGGGGAGGGTAAAAGGCCATGGATGAGCAGTTACTCCACACCCTTGGGTGCATGACCTATGGGATCTACGTGCTCACCACGTGCCACAGGAAAACGATCAACGGAATGATTGCGTCCTGGGTTTCGCAGGTCTCTTATGACCCGCCGCTAGTCCTAATCGCGATTCATCCCAACCGCTTTTCCCATCGCCTAATCCAAAAGAGCGGCGCCTTCGCTCTTCATCTCCTTTATAAAAATCAAAAGGACCTTCTCGCTCGTTTCAAGGGCCCCGACCCCGGGGCCAAATTCGCCGATCTCGAATGGTCAAGATCACAAACGGGTTGTCCTATTTTGAAAGACTGCCTTGGATACATGGAGTGTACGGTAAAAGCCATGCTTCAACCGGGGAACCACACCCTTTTCATCGGCGAAGTCCTGGAGGCCCGGCTCTTTGCCCATGAAGAGCCGCTGACAACTCTAGATTATAAAGGCCGCTACGTTGGCAAGGATTGAGGATTTGTGAAATTGCGCAGCAGTACATTTTTTTGCGGCTTCGTTATTGTAAGCGGCGCAGCCGCGCTTTATAAAATTGCGTAGCAATTTTATAGCAGATATCAAATACTTGACGGATTGTCAAAATTATGTTATTTAATAATGCACGTGTTTTTTCTATAATAAATAAGAAGTGCCATTTTTATTAATGAAAATTTAAATTCGAGCTATTTCCAGGAGCCAAGAATGAAGTGTCCTAAATGTAATTATGTCAGCTTCGATTATAACCAGGTGTGTCCCAAGTGCAGCAAAGACATCTCCGCGGAGCAGGACAAGCTGCACATTCCCGCTTTCCGACCCAATCCTCCAGCCGCCCTGGGCGCATTGCTCGGAGAGACCAACGACTCCCATGTCGGCGTTCGCATGTCCGACTCCTCCGAGCTCGGCTATGGCCCCGACCAGGATATTAGGCTGGATGATTCTTCCGCGTTGGACAGCGGCGAGATCTCCTTAACGGATTCAGGAGGTTTAGGCATGGGCATGGAGGGTGAAGCGGCATCCTTCGGCGGTGAAACCGGAGAATATTCCTCTGGAGCTCATGATGCGGTTTCAGATTTCGAATTTGA
>JARRRH010000214.1:0-1504 GCA_037380925.1 Deltaproteobacteria bacterium
GGCACGGATACGAATTTCTTCCAGTGTCTTCGGGCTGAGCTTTCTTCCATCGAGCGTTTTCATAGCTCAGCCTTATAGCATAAGTCATCGGAAATGTCCAAACACTTTTGATCCCATTAGTATAACCACGCTACGGCTGAAAAAACATACTGATCTCTATTCCGTTAACCGAAATACGATGAGTATATCCATTGAGCCGATTAACAAAATCAGTCGTCCCAGGCTGACCGGAGTGTTTGAGCGTGAGCGGATTTTTCAGCTACTCAATGATGCCCGCAGACACCCTGTCGTATGGATTTCCGCTCCGGCCGGTGCTGGTAAAACTACACTAATAGCCAGTTACCTGGAATCTTTGCATCTTCCCGCTGTCTGGTATCAGATTGATCCCAGAGATAACGACCCGGCAACGTTTTTTTATTACTTGAGCCTGGCCGTAAAACGGGCCAGTCCCCGAAAACGCAAACCCATTCCTCTGCTAACCCCCGAATTCATGCCTGGAATAGACGCCTTCGCCCTGCGTTATTTCGAGGCCGTTTACCAGCGCCTGCCCAAGCCATTAATATTTGTGCTGGACAACTACCAGCTGATTAATCCGGGATCCATTATTCATGAGCTTATCAGCAGCGGGTTGTCGATATTGCCCGAAAAAATTACAGGCGTTGTGATCAGCAGGGAACATCCACCGGCAGCATTTAGCAGAATGCTGGCCAATCGGATAGCGGTTCAAATTGGATGAGATCAGATCAGATTGACACTGGAAGAAACGGCCGGAATCGCTCGCCTGCAAATGAAAAAATCGATTCCTAAAACAATCATTCAAGAATTACATCGGGCTGCCGGGGGATGGGCGGCTGGGTTGATGCTGATGCTGGCCCAAGCCGACCTGGAAGACTTCGACTGGCAATCGGTGCAGTGCTTCACCCCTCAGGAAATCCTGGATTACTTCGCTAAAGAAGTTTTTGAAAATGAACTATCCGAAATTAAGGATTTTTTCCTGAAAATCTCGTTTTTGCCCCATATGACCGTCTCCATGGCCGAAACCCTTGCTGATAACCCACGGGCCGGACAGATTCTTGCAAATTTGAACCGCAACAATCGATTCACGGAGCGCCGGTTAGGCCAGCGGGTATTATACCAATTGCATCCGCTGTTCAGAGAGTTTCTGCTATCCCGAGCAAAACTCAAATACACTGAAGAAGAGATTGCCGACTGGCGTCTTAAGGCGGCGAAGCTGCTTGCCGAGGAAGGCGATCCTGACTTGGCCGCCGACCTGTTGCGAGACGCTCGCGCATGGGATGGATTATCCGAAATCATCTTAAAACATGCCCTAATAATGATCCGGCAGGGAAGAAATCAACCCCTTCTTCATTGGTTGCAGTCGCTGCCCGAGGCGAAGGTAGCTGAAATGCCATGGCTGCAATTTTGGATGGGAGTCGCACTTTTGCCATATGATCCTAAAGCCGGCCGGGGTTTCATTGAAAAGTCATTTAGAGCGTTTCGATCC
>JARRRH010000214.1:1574-6377 GCA_037380925.1 Deltaproteobacteria bacterium
CTTTGATCATTGGATTCAGGTCCTTGAAAAGTTGATGGAAAAATATCGACAATTCCCAAGCATTGAGATCGAAGGGCAGGTGGTTGGAGGGATGCTTCTGGCCCTGGGACACCGAAAAATGGATTACCCCAGTATCGAATCATGGGTCGATCGGGCCCTGCGTCTGCTAGCCACTCCGCTGGAACCGAACACCAGAGTATCAATCGTCAACAACACCGTCCACTACTTTTTGTTAACCGGCAAATACGTCAAGGCTGAACAGATTATAGATTTGTTGAAACCCTCTTCGTCAGCGGCTCGCACGGATTCCAAAGAAACCATTGCGCTTGTTGCGCATTTGGCCATTTCCACCTTTTATTATTGTTATGTCGGCAAGCACGCAAAATGCATCGAAATTGTGAATAAAGGCCTTGAGATCGCAAAAAGCACCGGGTTCATACTATTGAATAATATTATTGCCGGCCATGGTATCTGGAGCGCATTGATCGAAGAGGAGTATGCAATCGCAAAGGCACTTTTTGAGAAAAATGTGGGTTCGATTGGCAAGGTCGGGCTTTTGGATCAGGGGTTGATTGATTTTGTCAAGTCTCTGGAATCTCTCGGAATGGGAAACCAGGCTCAGGCTGCTGCCTATGCAGAATCTGCATTAAAAGCCAGCCTCGAAGTGGGCTCCCAGTTTAGTATGATATTCTGTCATTTGCTGAATGCCCGGGTCCTTTATGAGACGGGCGAGCAGCAAACAGCCAACAAGCATCTTAATAAGGCCATCCAACTGTCCCAACAGACCAGATCAAAACATCTCATGTTTCATGCTCTCATGCTAAAGGCACGTTTTGCTTTGGATCAAGATCACGCGGAGACTGGCCTCCAGGTGCTTCGCGAGGCTTTGGAACTGGGCAAGGAAATTGGCCTTTTTCATAATATGATCGAATCTCGCGCTAACGTTGCGCGGATTTGTGCGGTTGCCCTGGAGCATGGTGTTGAAATAAATTATGTTACCACGTATATCCGCAAACGTGATCTCACCCCGAACACGCTGCCGATTACGGTTGAACACTGGCCCTGGCCGATTAAGGTATTCACCCTGGGGCACTTTTCCATCTTCAAGGATGGGGCTCCCATAAGATTTTCCACCAAAGCCCAGAAAAAGCCTTTGGAATTGATAAAAGCGTTGATCGCTTTAGGGGGACACGAGGTTTCTAAAGACCACCTCAGCGACGCCCTGTGGCCCGATGCTGAAGGGGATAAAGCCGACCGGGCTTTGATCACCACGATTCACAGGCTAAGGCGGCTGTTGGGAAACGACCGAGCCATTCAGGTACAGGGCGGCAAGCTGGAGCTGAATCCGTCATATTGTTGGGTGGACTGCTGGGCTTTCGAGCGTTTGCTCTTCATGGCAGAGGATGCATCTAAGTTACAGAACATGGACGCCGAAATAAGCCTGACAGAAAAAGCACTGGCCGTTTACAAAGGCGCTTTTCTCGCTGGTGAAATGCTTGAGTCCTGGGCTGTCTCGCCAAGAGAACACCTGCGGTCCAGGTTTCTGCGGGCAGTCAACCGCATGGCCAGCATACTGCTCTCGATCAGACAATGGGACAAGGCTGTAGACTACTATCAGCGAAGCTTAGATGTGGACGACCTTTCAGAAGAAACCTATCAGCGCCTCATGCATTGTTTGCAACAATTGGGACGCACAACGGAAGCGCTGTCGGTTTATGAGCGCTGCAAAAAAACCCTTTACGCCGCCTTCGGGCTACCGCCTTCCTCTAAAACACAGGCAATCCGTCGCTCCCTCTTGGATAGGAGTTTAAAGTCTCAATAAAACTCGCATACCCCCTGTCCAAAAAAATCAATTTTCTGGCAATACGTTACCTATCCGTTACATGCTATCGGCTATATTTGCCATCATTGACCTCCATCGACTAAACCGCGCTCTATGGCATACAATTTATGGAAACATATATCATTCGTATATACCGTCGATCTTCCGATGGCTCAGAGCCAATCGCCGGAACCTTCGAAAGTGTGGAAACCGAGGAGAAAAAAATTTTTGTGAATTATAATCAGCTGAAGGAGATCATTGCCAGTTTGGAATTTTTATCCAAATTTCACACAGCATCCCAATGATGCAGTTGTTTGTATATTCTCAGTAGAAAGTTTTATAGGACTTCGATTTTCGTAACACTTTAGCTCTTTGAAAGAAAAAGTGGTCATTCTGCAAAAAAATGCTGGCGTCAGAAAGCGCTTTTTGTTATGTAGATCTCCACATTGGAGATCCACATGGAAAAGGCTGTATTCCGATATCGAGCCCGGCAATTGGATAGCGAAGATATCCGATTCATTCGGGCTCTTATCTCAGAGCACTTTCAGCGAGGCAGAAGTCATATTTCCAGGGCCTTGTGCGAAGCCTGGCAATGGGTTCAGCCCAATGGGAAGCTCAAAGAGTATGCAGCGCGGGACCTGCTTCTGCGCCTGGAGGAGCAGGGGTTTATTGAGCTTCCCGCACGACTGAGGCCGAAGAACAACCTCAAGAAAAAATCCCTTGACCAAATCCCGCTTTTTCTCAGGGAGCCCATGGATGGGTCAGCGGGAGAACATGACCGGCCTTTTATTGAGCTGGTTTACTCTGAAGCCAATTATCTATGGGACTATTTGGTTCACCATCACCATTATCTGGGGCTGCCCAAACTGGTGGGCGAGCATCTCAGATACCTGGTTTACCTCGACGGCCAGGTGGTGGCCTGCCTTTCCTGGGCAAGTGCTGCCTGGAAGGTCAAGGCCAGGGATCAGTTCATCGGTTGGGATGAGGAAACGAAGCGAAGGAACCTTCACCTCATCGCCAACAATACGCGGTTTCTGATCCCCGATTGGATCCGGGTCAAGCATCTGGCCTCCAGAGTTCTGGCCCTTAACCTCAGAAGACTGAGCGCGGACTGGCAAAGAATCTATGGTCACCCTGTTTATCTTGCAGAGACCTTTGTGGACATCAGCCGATTTGAAGGCACCTGCTACCGGGCTGCCAATTGGGTCTTTGCCGGCCGAACCAAAGGCAGTGCCAAGAAGGGCAATGCCTATCTCTATCACGGCCAGCCAAAAGCCCTATACCTTTATCCCCTGCACCGTCATTTCAGGAGGTACCTTCTGGATGACCAGGGATGAAGCGGCAGCCATTCTGAAGTTACCCCAATCAAAGGCCATCCACGCCATCCTTGCTCTGGCCGAGAAGGCGGAGAAGTATGATGAAATGGTTGGCGCAGTGAGTCCCACCACCCCTTCCGGGATGACGCCGACTTATCTGAAGCCGCCTCCTGAGGGGAGGAAAAAGCGCCCGGGCAGAAAGAAAGGGCATCCAGGCGTATCCCGCCTTCAACCGGAGCAAGTGAATCATTTCAAAGAGCATACCTTAAGGCATTGCCCCGAATGTCACAGTCCCGTGAAACAGCCTATCAAAACCTACACACGCTATGTGGAAGACATTCCTGCCATTGAAAAACCAGAGGTGACAAAGCACACGCTCCGAGGATATTGGTGCTCCACGTGTAAAAAGGTCGTTTTCCCCACCTTTACCGATGCCTTGCCCAACGCCATGATCGGTTTACGACTTGTGGTATTCACGGCCTGGCTCCACTATCTGGTTGGAGTAAGCGTCCATAACATCGTAAAGATGCTTTCCGTTACCTGCCGCTTCAAGATCAGTGCCGGGGGACTGACCCAGGCATGGATAAGGCTGGCTCGTCTCCTGGAATTTGCCTATGATCATGTGGGAGAAGGGATCTCCCGGAGCGGGGTATTGAATGCCGATGAGACCGGGTGGCGGCTCAACGGCATAACCCATTGGCTATGGTGCTTCACCACCAAGACGCTCTGTTACTATGTGATCACCAAAAGCCGGGGCTCCCCTGTCATCCGCAAAGTCCTGGGCAGCGTATTCAGGGGGATTCTCATCTGCGACTTCTGGGGCGCATACAATAAAATCACGGCCCTGGCAAAGCAGAGGTGTTTTTATCATCTGTTCACTGAGCTGGTTAAAGTGGATAAGAGCAACAAGTCCCCAACCTGGAAGGCTTTCCGCAAGAAACTGTTCCGCTTGCTCAGAGATGCCGTCAGGCTCTCCTGTAGAAAGGCCCAACTCGGGCCGGAAAAATACGAAAGCCTGAAAGGGAGACTATATCATCGCCTTGAGCAAATCCTTTTGGTCCATCACGATGGTGACAAGGATGTCAAAAGGCTCATCAAGAGACTCAAACGCCACAAGGCCGAGCTCTTCACCTTCCTGGAGCATGAAAATGTCAGCCCTTACAACAACCATGCAGAACAGCAAATGCGAAAGCCTGTTCTCACAAGAAAGGTGTCCCAACAAAATAGATCAGCGCAGGGGGCCAAAACCCAGGCTGTCTTGATGAGCTTGTTTCGTACAGCAGAGCTTCAAGGCCAAAATCCCATCGAGGCGGTGTTGTCTCTGGCTAAATCGTTTATCAAAGACAGTGCAGCCAAAGACGCTTCCCTCAAAATGGCTGCATAATTTTTTCAAAGAGCTAAAGTGTTACGGACTTTTTAATTTTGCGGAGGATTGGATCTTTCCAGACAATATCCTTTACCGCAATGGTGGCGAGCCTATAATTATTGACAATTATTTTTCGAGTCTTTTGGTCAAAAATCTGGTATCCACCTTTGGAATTCGTTATTGTTACTCCTCCTCTACAGAGATTGAGAATTTCCTTTTCAATTTTTGTGGCCTTTCCGTGGGCAACCGAACTAGGGAGATTGACTATCACATCCCACCCACGCGTGGTGTACCGCTGC
>JARRRH010000215.1:0-9480 GCA_037380925.1 Deltaproteobacteria bacterium
GGCCGGCACCATCACCCATATCGAAGCTCTGAAACACATCCCCGCCAGTGTGGTCTATCCCGTCATAAGACTCAACATGGTGATTGTGGTACTCTTTTCCCTCTTCTTTTTCCACGACCGTGTCTCCGTGTATCAAGCGCTGGGAATGGGACTGGCCGTAGCGGTCATTCTTATCCTGACCAGGGACATGGATGATAAAAGGGCTGGTTACAGAAACATCAGAAAGGGCTTGATTCTTGTTTTCATCTCTGTCATGTCAGGTTCTGTGGCGTCCATATCAAGCAAGTTTGCCGCTCTTTATGCGAACAAGCTCGCTTTCATGGCCCTGTCCTATTTTATGGGTGCGTGCTTTTCTCTGGGCCTGACAACCCGATGGGATACAGGCGGTGCAAAAAAGAATCGCAAAGAGGCTTTGACTATTGGTGTCCTGATGGGCCTCATCAATTTTGTCGGTTTTTACGCCTTCCTGAAAGCCCTGTCTGTGGGACCTCTATCCATTATTGTGTCCATGGTGGGCATGCATTTTGTGATCGGCGTGGTTCTTTCTGCAATCATCTACAAAGAGCGGATGGCTTTCTTAAGAGTGCTGGGGACCCTTTTGACCATAGTGTCCATTATTCTGCTCCGATTGGGTCCTTTGCACTAACTGTCTACAAAGTGCGAGACCTTGACATTTGTTTTATGCCTTGAGCCTTTTGCTTTAGGCCTTGCACTGCTCGTGTCCAAAATAACTCTGAAATGAGCTTTTTGGTTGCATAAGCGTTTGTTTTTACACAATGGTGATTTTGCTTGCAATACCGGTCCTTTTTTTGCATTGCCAAGGCAGGGGCATGGGGTTCAGATCCCCATGCCCCTGCAGCCTTATATGTTGGAGGAATGGAGAATGGGTGCTCTGAGACTTTTCACCAGCAATCGATTGGAAATCATGGCTGAGGCCCTGGGGGAAGTCCTAAGAGAACCTCCTGCGTCTCCCTTCGACCATGAAATCATCATCGTCCAGAGCAAGGGCATGGAACGTTGGCTGTCTATGCAACTCGCCGCCCATCAAGGCATTTGCGCAAACTGCCGGTTCCCTTTCCCCAATGCCTTTGTCCGCGACATTTTCCGAAAAGTTTTGAAGCATGTCCCTGAGCGGAGCGTGTTCGAGCCCCAGGTGATGACGTGGCGCATTATGAAGGTGCTTCCGTCTCTTATGGAAAAACAGGGATTTGAAGATATAAGGCTTTACCTGGGAGAAGCCCGGGACGGGATGAAGCTCTTTCAGCTTTGCGAGCGAATCGCGGACGCCTACGATCAATACGTGGTTTTCAGACCCGAAATGATTTTCAGATGGGAAAAGGGAGAGGACGAACATTGGCAGGGTTCTCTTTGGAGAGAGCTGAAAGAGGAGGGGGGAGCAACGCACCGCGCGGCCCTGGCCCGAGCCTTTTTTCATGCCCTCACATCGGGCTCAGTGAAGGAAGAGGCGTTTCCGAACCGGGTCTCGGTTTTCGGCATTTCCGCTCTGCCTCGATTTCACATGGAGGTTCTGGCAGCTCTGTCACGCTATGTAGAAGTCAACTTGTTTCTCATGAATCCCTGCCGCGAGTACTGGGGTGACATTCTCTCTTCGTGGGAGATGCAAAGGCGCGTAGGCAGAGAGAAAAAGGTGATACAGGAGGTGCACCACGTAGAAAGAGGCAACAGCCTCCTGGCTTCTATGGGGGCTCTGGGAAGAGATTTTTTCGATCTCACCAGCGAATTCAACTGCGAGGAGTTTCCGGTTTTTCATGAGCCAGGTGAAGGAAGTCTCCTTTGTTGCATCCAATCGGACATTCTCAATCTCCGGGATAGATCTTGGGGGAGTACGGGGAAGAAGCGGCTTTCCCCGGATGATGATTCCATCCAAATTCATTCCTGCCACAGCCCGATGCGGGAAATCGAGGCCCTTCATGATCAGCTCCTCCGCATGTTTGAGGATATACCGGATCTCATGCCCAAGGATATCCTTGTGATGATGCCGGACGTTGAGACCTATGCTCCCTATGTGCAGGCTGTCTTTGATCTTCCGCCCGACGATCCCAGACACATCCCTTTCAGCATTGCAGACCGGAGCGTGAGACAGGAAAGCGGCATTGTGGAAACCTTTCTTTCCCTTGTCCGTCTCCAAGCAGGCCGTTTCGGCGCCTCGGAAGTTTTGGCTCTTCTGGAATCGGACCCTATCCGGTACAAGCTTGCGTTCACAGAGGGGGACGCGGAGCGCGTGAGAAGGTGGGTCAGGGAGACGAACATACGATGGGGGATCGACGGGCCTGACCGCAGCCAAATGGGTCTGCCTCCTTTCCCGGAAAATACATGGAGAGCCGGTCTGGCCAGGCTGTTAATAGGCTATGCCATGCCCGGTGAGGAAGAGAAAATGTTCGGTCCCGTGCTGCCTTATGACCACGTAGAAGGGGAAGACACCCGTATCCTGGGATCCTTTGTTGAATTTGCAGAGAATCTCTTCGGCCATGTTCAACACCTTGCCGAGCCTCGAACTTTGTCAGGATGGTCCGAAATGCTCACAAGATCTCTGGACCGGTTTTTCGTGCCCGACGAAAGCACGGAGAGGGAGATCCAGGTGCTGCGCCGCTGCCTCCATGACCTTGTGACCATGCAGGAGTCGGCCCGGTTCGATGTGCCGGTGGATGTTTCGGTCATCCTGAATTATTTGGTGGACACTCTCGACAAGCAGGGCTTCGGCTTCGGTTTTATGACCGGAGGGGTCACTTTCTGCGCCATGCTGCCCATGCGAAGCATTCCCTTCAGTGTGATTTGTCTGGTGGGTATGAACAGCGACGCCTATCCACGACAGTCAAAGCCCCTGAGCTTTGACCTCATAGCCGGGGCTCCGCGGCGGGGCGACCGTTCGAGGCGCCATGATGACCGGTACCTGTTTTTGGAAGCCCTGCTTTCGGCCAGGGAAAGACTCTACATCAGTCATGTAGGGCAAAGCATCATGGACAACAGCGCCATCCCCCCCTCTGTGCTTGTAAGCGAGCTCATGGATTATATTGAACAGGGTTTTGAAATTCCCGGGATGCCGGTGGCCGATCATGTGGTTGCTCGGCATCGCCTTCAGGGTTTCAGCACCGCGTACTTTAAGAAGGAGGAAAAACTGTTCAGTTATTCGGAGGAAAGATGCCATGTAGCACGGGGACTCTTGCAGCCCCCCGAGGAACCGGAACCATTCCTGTCGGAGGAGCTGTCCGAGCCGGAGGAAGAAAGCAGGACAGTGGACATCGATGATCTATGCCGCTTCTTTTCAAACCCTGCAAGATTCCTGCTCGACCGGCGGCTGAGGATTTATCTGGAAGGGGCCACGATCATTCCAGGGGACAGGGAGCCTTTCGAGATCCGGGGCTTGGACAGATATGTCCTTGAACAAAAGCTGCTTGCCAAGCTGCTTGCCGGCGCTCATGTCGACGATTTCCTGTCACTCAACAGGGCTTCGGGTCACCTCCCCCACGGCACGGTGGGTGAATGTCTGTTTCAGGATATCGCCGAAGGGGTTGAAAGTTTCGTGTCGAAATTGACGCCTCACCTGGAGGGGGGGCCTCTTGAACCGCTGGAGATCAATCTGGCCGTCTCCGAGTTCAATCTCACAGGCCGCGTTGACGGGATCTACTCGAAGGGGTTGATTCAATACCGCTATGCCAGGTTGAAATCCAGAGATCTTCTCAGAGCGTGGATATACCATCTGGTCCTCAATGGCCAATCCGTAAAGGATTACCCCCGGTGCACGTTGCTGGCGGGTCTGGAGGCGAGCCGGACGGGGGAGCGCCGATGGCTCGCGTGGCATTTCACTCCGGTGACCCGCAGCGACGGCATCCTCTACAATCTCTTGTGCCGCTACTGGGAAGGGCTTAAAAGGCCTCTTCCCTTTTTTCCGGACTCATCCTGGGTCTATGCAAAGGATCGCATTGAACGAGAGACACCCGCAGACCAGGCACTTCAGAAGGCCCGGGCCAGGTGGGAAGGGGGTCCTTACAACCGCGGTGAGCGTGAGGATCTCTACTACCAGCAGTGCTTCGGACAAAGGGATTGCCTGGACAGGGCGTTTCAAATGGTGAGTGAAGAAATTTTCAGGCCCATGGTGGCGCACATGGAAAAAAAGCAACCGGGCTTTTAGGCTCTTTTGGCGTGAAGGACCATGACCGGACTCAAGCCTTTTGATCTTTTGTCGAGTTCTCTTGAGGGTACAAACCTCATAGAGGCCGGAGCAGGCACGGGAAAGACTTACACTATTACCGGCTTGTTCCTCAGGCTTCTCCTGGAGAGGAAGCTCCTAGTTGAAGAGATCCTGGTGGTCACCTTTACGCAGGCAGCCACGGAAGAATTGCGGGACAGGATCCGGCGGAAAATACGGGAAGCCATGGAGGCCTTTGCGCAAGGGGTCACGGAAGACAAATTTCTCCGGAAACTGGTTCGAGGTCATAGCGATCCTGAGGAAGCTGTGAGACGCTTGGCCGAGGCGCTTCGAAGTTTTGACGAGGCGGCGATCTTTACCATTCACGGCTTCTGCCGCCGCATGCTCTACGAGAAGGCCTTTGAAAGCGGCACGCTTTTCGACACAGAGTTGGTGACGGACGAAGAGACTCTCAAGAGAGAAGCGTGCGACGATTTTTGGCGAACCCATGTTTCCACGGCATCGGGCTTGTTCGTGAATTACGTAATCCGCCGGAACGTGACACCCGATTCCCTTCGCGCGCTTCTTAAGAACCGCATTGACCAGCCCGACCTGTGCATTGTACCGCCGGTCGAACCCGTGGATTGTAACCCAGAAAGGATGTGGAGGCTGTTCTAACCCGTGACACAGGCCTGAACAGAAACACCTACAGGAAGGCGAATGTTCCCGAGTGGCTGGAGGGTATGGACCGCCTGGCGGCGTCTCGGAGGCAGGACCCTGTGCTGTTCGAGAATTTCCACAGATTCACGAGTACGCACCTAGCTGAAGCTGTCAAGAAAGGCTGCGAGCCTCCGGAGCATCCTTTTTTCGACCTCTGCGAGGCTCTTCAGAAAGCGCAGGAGGCGCTGGACAGGGTCTTCGGCGAGCGGCTCCTTTACACCGAAAGGCGTCTTTTCCAGGAGGTGGGGGCGGCCCTCCTCCGAAAGAAGAGGCAGAAAAACATCCGGACTTTTCCGGACCTTCTGAGGAGTCTGCAGGAAGCCTTGACAGGCCCGGGCGGAGAGAGGTTGTGCGGGTCCATTCGGGCCAAATTCAAGGCCGCTTTGATCGATGAATTTCAGGACACGGACTCTGTGCAGTACGCTATTATCAAACAGGTTTTTGGGAAAGGGAAGAGCATCCTCTTTTATATAGGCGATCCAAAGCAGGCCATATACGCGTTTCGGGGAGCCGACATCTTTGCCTACATGGAAGCCGCCCGGGATGTGAAGGCCCGATACACCCTGAGTGAAAACTGGCGCTCAGAGCCTCAGCTCGTCAAAGCGATCAACACGCTGTTCTCGGAGAGTCCTCGCCCCTTTGTGTATAGGGAGATCCCCTTTCAGCCGGCCGGACCCGCGGCCGGGAAAGACCCGGAGATTTTGAAGCTTGGCGGTCGCCATGAACCACCGTTCCAATTTTGGTTTCTGGATGCGTCTAAATGGATGGACCCCGGCAAGGCTGTGAGCAAAACTGTGGCGAGGGACCTCATTGCCAAGGCCGTGGCGGCAGAGATTTCAAGGCTGCTGAGACTGAGCCGGGAACAGAAAGCGGCCCTCGGAGACAGACCTTTGAGCGAAGGGGATATGGCAGTGGTCGTGAGACGAAACGCCGACGCGATTCTGATGCAGGAGGCCCTTTCAGCGTTGCGTATCCCCTCTGTTTTATACACCACAAGAAATCTTTTTGATTCCCACGAAGCCATGGAGACGGAAAGATTGCTTGCCGCCCTTGTCGAACCCAGCAATGAGGCCCTCATAAGGGCGGCTTTGGCTACGGACATGATGGGCTATGGAGGGGAAGCACTGGATGCCCTCATGGACGATGAGGAAAACTGGGAGATCTGTCTCGTCAATTTCAGGCGGTATCATGCCCTCTGGCAGGAGCGCGGCTTTATTCGCATGTTTCGCACCCTCCTGTCGGAAGAAGGCGTTTTGAAGCGGCTGATTCGTCTGTCCGGGGGTGAAAGGCGTAACACAAACATGCTCCACCTCATGGAGGTACTTCATCAGATATCCGTTGAAAGAAAGTTGAACATGCCGGGGGTGTTGAAATGGCTCTCAGAACAGAGAGCGCCGGACACGCGGCGACGGGAGGAGCACCAGCTTCGATTGGAGAGCGATGAGAAGGCGGTCAAGCTCGTGACCATACACAGGAGCAAGGGCCTTGAGTATCCAGTGGTGTTCTGCCCCTTTGTGTGGGACCGCTCCGATATGAAAAGATCAAAGGATCCGTTCACCTTCCACGATGAAAGGGGCGGCATGCGGCTAACTCTTGACCTGGGTTCTGCGGAGATGGACGAGAACCGCGTGCTTGCAGAAAAGGAACAACTGGCGGAGAACCTGCGGCTTCTCTATGTGGCTCTTACCCGGGCCAAGTGCCGGGCTTATTTGGTTTGGGGTCGGTTCAACGAGGCCGAGACCTCTGCGCCCGCCTATCTCCTGCACACACCCCCGTCAGGGGACGAAAAGGATGTGGTAAAAGCAACGGGAGAGCACTTCAGAAGTCTTGGGGACGAGGCTGTCCTGGCGGAAGTCGGCAGGGTTGTGGGCAAAGCGCAGGGGTCCATGGCCCTCAGTGATATTCCTGAAGGCGTGGGCGAAGTGCATGCCCCGGTGTGGAGAGAGGAAGTCTCGCTCGCGGCAAGAGCCTTTGGGGCACGCATAGATCGCCGGTGGAAAATATCCAGTTTTTCGTCCCTCACCTGGGGTCACCGACACGGGGAGGAGTTGGCGGATCGGGATACACTGGTCTCACCGGTCGAGGAAGCAGCGTCGGCTGTTGACGAGACAGAGGGAGGGGAAAGCCTGTCCGGGATTTTCGCATTCCCCAGGGGAACGAAAGCGGGCACGTTCCTGCATGACTTGCTGGAGCATCTGGATTTTAGATTCACGGAGAGCGCTTCATCGGAGAGGCTGGTGCTGGAAAAGTTGAGACAGTATGGGTTTGAGGAGATTTGGCTGGAGACGATTTCGAGCATGCTCGGAAAAGTGCTCTCCGTTCCTCTGGAGCCGGGTCAAAAGGGCTTTTCCCTCTCCCGTGTCGCCAATGAGGATCGCCTCAATGAGTTGGAATTCTATTTTCCGCTCAAGCTGATCACGCCTGCGGACCTGGAGAAAGTGGAAATGAGGATCGGGCAACCCAAATCTTCCGCTGGGGCTCCGCAGCCCATGGGGCGCCTGGAATTCGCCCCTGTGCGGGGGTACATGAAGGGCTTCATAGATCTGGTTTTCCGATTCGAGGACCGCTTCTACCTAGCGGACTGGAAGTCGAATTTCCTGGGAAGCAGGGTCGAAGATTATGACGAACAAGGGATGGCGCTTGCCATGGCCGAATCCTTCTACACGCTCCAGTATCACCTCTACACCTTGGCTCTGCACCAGTACCTGAGCGTGAAACAGCGCGGCTATGACTACGAGAAGCATTTCGGTGGGGTTTACTACTTATTTCTCCGTGGCGTGGACCCGAACAAGGGATCGAAGTTTGGAGTTTTCAGGGACAGGCCCCCAAAGGAGTTGATTGAGGAACTGCGCGGGCTGCTCATTGAGGATTGACGATTGAAGATTGAAGAATTGAGGAATTGAGGGATTGAGGGATTGACGATTGAAGATTGACGAATGGGCCACTAAGGCATCCCTTGTCTTTTGGCCTAATGTTCCAACATTCCTTTGATTCATCACGCCATTACTCCAGGTCTTGCCCATGTGACGAATGACGAGTGACCAATGACCAATGACGAATGACCAATGACTGATGACCTTTTGAATGAGAGTGGTGTGTTCTCCGGTCTCGATGTCCATTTTGCCAGCTTGATGGAAAAGATGTCCGGCACATCATCGCCCTCCCTGCGGCTCGCAGCAGCGCTGGTTAGTCGCAACACAAGGGAAGGCCACATTTGCCTCAACCTCCCTGCCATGGCCGGAGAAAGGATGACCCAAGCAGGAGATTTTGCGGAGACGATCGCGTGTCCTGGACTCCATGTGTGGAAGAAAGAGCTTCTTCAGCGCGAGGTTGTGGGCAGGCCCGGTGAATACAAGCCCTTGATCCTGGACAACAAAGACAGACTTTACCTCTTTCGATACTGGGAGTACCAGGAAAAACTGGCCCGCCTGATCCACTGCCGGATTAATGAAAAAGGGTCCCCTTTCCGGATGGCGCTCCTCAAAGAAGGACTGTCCAGGGCTTTCCCTTCGGACAAGGACGAGAAAGTGGACTGGCAAAAGGTTGCGGCTTGCGGAGCGGTTTTCAGCAAATTCGTGGTGATTTCGGGCGGCCCCGGCACCGGTAAAACCACAACAGTGGCCAAGATCATGGCTTTGCTCCTCGAGCAGAACGTACCAAACAGGCTGCGCATGGCTTTGGTCTCTCCCACTGGAAAGGGCGCTTCCAGGCTTCAGCAAGCCGTCAAGGATGTTAAGGTTGGTCTGGATTTCCCGGACAATGTGAATTCCGCCATTCCCGAAGAGGCATCCACCATCCATCGCCTCCTGGGAAGCATTCCTGATTCACCTTATTTTCGTTACAATGCAGGGAAACAGCTTCCGCTGGATGTCCTGGTTGTTGACGAGGCCTCCATGGTCGATCTCGCGCTCATGTCCAAGTTGATACAGGCCCTCCCCGTTGAGGCACGGCTCATCCTCTTGGGCGACAGAGACCAACTCGCTTCGGTTGAAGCAGGGGCTGTGCTTGGGGACATTTGCGGTGCCGGCCGTCTCAACAGTTTTTCGCGCTCCTTTTGTGAAAAAGTGGCCCAGGCGACGGGGAAAAAAATTCGGCCGGACAAAGAGGACGGACCGGCGATCAAGGACTGTATCGTCCAAGTGAGCAGGAACTACCGCTTCGGCCCTGAAAGCGGCATTGCGGCTCTCAGTCATGCTGTGAACGAAGGCGACGCTCGTGTGGCGCAAATGTCTATAAAGGACTGTCGCCACTATGATTTCACGTGGGTAGATCTGACGCAGCCCGAGATGCTCAGAAGGGCTTTGAGGAGAAGCATGCTTGAGGAATACCGGGACGGACTGCGAGCCACGGATCCGCAAGAGATTTTCCGGCATTTTGAGCGTTTCCGGATTCTGTGCGCCCTCAGAGAAGGCCCATACGGCGTGGTCGCTGTAAACAGAATGATCCAGAAAATGCTGCGAGACGAGAAGTGGTTAAAACCCGCGGGGCGGTGGTACAGGGGTCAACCCCTCATGGTGACCAGAAACGACTACCATCTGAAATTGTACAACGGCGACATAGGCGTGATTTTGCAGGACGTGCCGCCGGGAAAAGATCTCAGGGCTTATTTCCAG
>JARRRH010000216.1:0-6322 GCA_037380925.1 Deltaproteobacteria bacterium
TTTATGCCATGGAGAGGCTTTTTCGCCTGAAGGGTATTCGGTACACTGAGTTTGCTGATCTTGCAAATCTTCTGGCCAAAGTTCCCTTGAAGTACATCTACAGCAAAAAGAAGTACAGCGGGGTCGGGTACGGCAGCTTCGAGAGGGAGCTTTTCGAGGCCCTTCGCGTTTATAACGGCCTCCATTTGCTGCCTGAAGCGGCCAGGCACTTTGTATTCGACCACCTGGTCGCCGATGAGGTGAGGATCCTAGGCTTTGAGGCGGTCAGTTCTTATCTGAGCTACGAGAATTTGATTAAACTGCTTCTCATCGGCATGCAGGCATCACAGAAATTCAAAGATCGCGGCGAACCGGTTTACCTGAGCTTCCTCGAGATGGGGAAGAAAATCGAAAGGCGCTATGAGTCGATCAACGACGTGCTCAACAGTATCCCCGTGGAGAAGCTGTGGGAAAACCCTTATCAAATGACCTCTCTTCTCAAGGCCAAAACGGGGGTTGTCCTTTCCAAGCAGGATTTCCACAGGGTTGTTACCGTTGACTTTGCAGACAGGGTCAACGTCCCTCAAAAGATTTCCCGCATGAACGCCATCCATGATGTGGAACAGCTCAAGAATTACTTTCATTACAGTCTCAGGTCATTGAGAGCCAACCCGTTTTACACGGACGACTATGAGCTGGAACTGGAAAAAGCATTTGACAGGAGACTGGCGGATATTACCGATCAGATGCTGGACCAGGCCAAACGGCAGATGGAGTTGCGGAAGGATTTCGGAGAGATTCACAAGATCTACCACGATCTCATGGAAAGGTCACTGGACATTGGATTCACCGAGGATCAGAGACATCGGTT
Organism: Deltaproteobacteria bacterium; assembly: GCA_037380925.1. Lineage (GTDB taxonomy): Bacteria > Desulfobacterota > DSM-4660 > Desulfatiglandales > HGW-15 > JARRRH01. The sequence goes on from JARRRH010000216.1 coordinate 851, forward strand.
GAGCGATCTTTACGAGCTTTGTAAAGACAATCTGAAGAGAGAAAAGCTTGCAGAAATGGGCGAATTCCTGGATGCACTGGACGATGTCCACGAGCTGGGCGATTACTGGGACAGCATCAAGTGGTACCTTCTCAACAACCGCCCCTATCTGGGAAAGGAATTTGAAAACCTGATTGCCAAAAAATTTGATGAAACCATGACAAGAATACTGAATATGTGAAAAACGTAAGGCACAAGGCTTAAGGCAAAAGAGACTATCACGAAAACACGAAAGAGCGAAAGCACGAAAGAAAAAAATATACTCTCTCTTTTTCGTGTTTTTTTAATTTCGTGCTTCCGTGAGAGAGGTTTTTGAGATTTGATGTTGACGGAACCGTTCATGGCTTCAAGCCGGGAGGATGAGAACAGCAATGAATGATTTCATTCAAGTTTTTATGACTGCCGAGAAAAAGGAAGAGGCGGAAAGCATCGCCGGGGCCGTGGTGGAAAAAAGACTGGCTGCTTGCGCCCAAGTGCTGGGGCCCATAAGAAGCAGGTACTGGTGGAAGGACAAAGTCGAGACCTCCGAGGAGTGGCTGTGCATCATGAAGAGTCGGAAGGCTCTGTTTGAAAACCTGGAGAAGACGATCCGAGAAATGCACCCTTACGATGTGCCTGAGATAGTCGCTCTTCCCATCGTGTCGGGAAGCCGTGACTATCTCAAGTGGCTCAGTAAAGAAATCCTGTAACTCAAGTGGCACAATCCGTCATGTCTCCGCCAAGCTTGGACAAGGCGTGTTTTAGAGCCGGCAGGATGACGGAAAGATTGTCTTTTACGCCCCCTGGACTTCCTGGAAGATTGATGATCAGACAACTGCGGCGGACCCCGGCCATGGCTCGAGAAAGCATGGCGTGGGGCGTTTTTTTCAGGCTTGCCGCCCTCATGGTCTCGGCTATGCCCGGAACCTCATAGTCTATGACTTCTTTCATGGCCTGAGGCGTCACATCGGTCGGGCTCAACCCTGTCCCACCGGAAGTCACAATCAAAGACAGGCAGTCCTTTTCCGCCCATGCCACCAGGGTGTCTGCAATTTCCCGGCGATTGTCGGGAACGACTTTTCGTCTAAGGAGGCTGTATCCCTCCTCCTCGAGAATGCGGGCGGCTATCTTTCCGCTCTCATCCTCGCGCCTTCCCTGTGAGCCTTTGTCGCTGATGGTCAGGACGCCTGCTGTGAAAACCTCGACCATGCTATTCCGCCCTCTTGGCCTCTGCGGCCACCTTGTCGGCCAGTTGTGCCGGGAGTTCTTCATAATGGGACAGTTCCATTTGAAAGGAGCCGCGGCCTGCGGTCAGGGCATTGAGATCCAGGGCGTACTGAAGCACCTCCGCCATGGGGGCATTAGCCTTGATGACTTGGTACTTCCCCTTGCTGTCCACCCCCAGGACTCTTCCCCGGCGGCCGTTGAGATCCCCCATCACATCTCCCATGAACTCTTCGGGCACAGTGATTTCCATTTTCATGATGGGTTCCAGAATAATGGGTTTTGCTTCCTGGACCGCCTTTTTGAGACACATGCTGGCAGCAATCTTGAAAGCCATTTCCGATGAATCCACGTCGTGCGATTTGCCGTCGTAGAAGCGCACTTTAAGATCGACCATCGGGTAGCCTGCAACCACCCCGGTCTTGAGCGCTTCATGCAAGCCTTTTTCCACTGCAGGCACAAAGTTTCGCGGCACATTCATGCCCACCAAGGCCTCCTCAAATTCAAAACCGGATCCCCGCTCCAGAGGGGATACATCAAAATGGACTTCTGCAAACTGACCGCGTCCCCCAGTTTGCTTCTTGTGGCGGTAAATCACTTTTTGCACGGGAGATTTAATGGTTTCCCTGTAAGGGACTTTGAGGGGCTTGAGGTTCACCTCCACACCGTACTTGCGGCTCAGCTTCTCACAGTTGGCCTCAAGATGAATCTGACCTGTTCCCGACAGGACGATTTCAGATGTGGCTTGATCCCTCTCCAGCTTAAGGGTGGGGTCTTCTTCCAGGAGCCTCGCCAGTGAAGTGAAGGCCTTGTCCTCGCTGCCTTTCACCTTCGCCTCCACAGCATAGGATATGACGGGCGGCATGGGCTCGACCGGTTTATACACAATGGGGTCGTTTTCCTGACACAGGGTGTCCCCTGTCCCGGTCTCTTTGAGTTTGGGAATGGCCACAATGTCGCCGGTCACGGCAGCCTCCACAGGCTTCTGCTTTTTGCCTTCCAGAAGAAAAATCTGCCCGAACTTCTCTTTGGTTTTCTTGTTGGGATTGTAAAGGGTGGAGTCGAGCCCGAAGGTGCCTGAGAACACCCTGAAAAGACTCAGTTTCCCGGCAAATGGATCTGCCATGGTCTTGAAGACAATACCGGAAAAGGGGGCGTCAGGGGAAGGCTCCCTCTGAATGATCTCCTTGCTGCCGGGCCGGGTGCCCTCAAAGGGTGCTCTTTCCAAGGGCGAAGGAAAACCGTCCACAATAAGATTCATCAGATGGGGGACGCCTATGTTCGAGGTGGCGGACCCGCAGAGAATGGGCGCAACCATGCAGGCCTTGATGGCTTGGATGAAGGTTTTCTCAAGTTCTTCAGGTTTGATTTCCTCTCCTTCCAGGTATTTTTCCATGAGGTCGTCATTGGCTTCCACAATGTTCTCGATCGCTTTTTCTCGCCATTCGCTGATCTCGTCGGCCATCTCTTCAGGGGGCGCTGATTCCTGGAATTTTCCACTGCCGTCTTTGTTGTACCGATAGGCTGTCCCTTTAATGAGATCGACCAGGCCTTCGAATTTGTCCTCCGACCCTATGGGCAGGAAAACGGGGGTCGGTTTCACATCAAAGGCTTTTGAAACATCTTCCACCACAGAGTAGAAATCGGCTCTTTCCCTGTCCATCTTATTGATGAAGATGATTTGGGGTAGTTTCTGTTCCTGTGCGAAATCCCGGACCTTTTCCGTCCCCACCTTGACCCCTGCGGTAGCATCCACAAGGACCACGACCCCGTCGGCCGCTTGAAGAGCAAATCTGGTGTCGGAAAGAAAGTTGTCGTCCCCCGGCGTGTCGATGATGTTGAGTGCGTGTTTTTTCCAGCCGCAGTAGTGAATGGCTGTGCTGATGGTGATCTTTCGTTTGATTTCTTCCGGCTCGAAATCCATGTTGGAAGTCCCCTCATCAACACTGCCGAGCCTGGGCGTGCATTTTCCGTCAAAAAGCATAGCCTCAGCCAGGGAGGTCTTGCCCGAGCCCACGTGGGCGACCAAACCGACATTACGCAACTGTTCGCTCTTTCTTTCCATAGCCCATTCCTTTCAAGACACTTTACCCCTTGGCAGGGGAGACATGAAGATTTGCAGTCGGACCTTTCGAAGCCCGGTCGTCGTCCCTTACGGCCTACCAGGTAAAAATCCCCACAAACAGGCCACGCGACGGTGGAGATAGGATGTGGGGTTTTCAGTGAGGGTAGAATTCGTCACAAATTTTTAAACTACATTAACCGTGAATTCAAAGTCAAGCCCTGAATGCGTACAGGAATTTTTTCGTTGCCTATTGTTCATATTGTGCTATTGTAAATATTTTTATGATTGTAATTTCCATGGCTTGACTCATGCTTCTTGCAGACCACATAGAGAAATTCCTTCACAGCCTGAGCACGGAAAAAGGCTATTCGGAGCACACCATCCGGAACTACCGGGTCGACCTTGTACAGTTCTCGGATTTCCTGAGAGAGAAGCAGGCGGCGGAGCCCCTGCGTAGCATTGATTTTCGTCTCCTAAGGGAGTATTTTGGACGCCTTTTCGGCAAATACACTCGCACCACCATTGCACGGAAGGTTTCCGCACTCCGGTCTTTTTTTGCATTTCTGGAGAAACGGGGCCTAAGCCCGGGCAATCCCGCTGCTGATGTTTCAACGCCAAAGCAGGAGAAAACCCTTCCTACCCCAAAGCAGGAGAAAACCCTTCCTACCTATCTCCCTGTGGATGATATGTTCCGGTTGCTCGATCGTCCCGACCGCGAAAAGCCCCTCGGGTTAAGAGACCGGGCCATGCTCGAAGTGCTCTATTCGTGCGGCATACGGGTCAGTGAGCTGGCCGGTTTGAACATGTCCAGCGTAGATTTCGACCAGCGGCTCGTGAGGGTTGTGGGAAAAGGGAACAAGGAGAGGATTGTCCCCATAGGTCGAGAAGCGCTAAAGGCCTTGCAGGCCTATTTGGAGGCGAGCCTCAAAGTGCGGAAAAAGGCCGGCGGCGACTCTCGGACCAGCCCCCTCTTTGTCAATTACCGGGGGGGCCGCCTGAGCACCCGCAGCATAGGCAAGATCGTCAAGAAATACGGCCGCGAGGGGGGCTTGATGGTGGACATCACCCCCCATTCCCTGAGGCACACCTTTGCCACGCACCTTCTGGACGGAGGCGCGGACTTGAGATCCGTGCAAGAGCTTCTGGGGCATGTGAGCCTTTCCACCACGCAGAAGTACACCCACGTGAGCCTCGACAAGCTCATGGAAACATATGACAAAGCGCATCCGAGGAGCAAGTAAGGAAGAAGGCTTAAGGCGCAAGGCGTAAGGACAAAAAGACTATCACGAAAGCACGAAGGTACGAAAGCACGAAAGGAAAGATATAACTTCAAGAAGAAAGACATAGGTGTGGAGCTGAAAGCTACGAGCCGAGTTAAGGATGTCTATTGTGCAAGAGATAAGAAGAGAGATGAATTGACCTTTTCGTGTTTTGACGATGACATTCTGTCTACTGAATTGTGTATTCTGTCTTCTATGATTTATCCATTATTCCAACATTCCAGATGTTCTGGTGGTGAGATATGAGTGCTTCCAAGAAAATGCTGGGAACAACGATTCTGGCGGTGAGAAAAGACGGTCGAGCGGTCATGGCCGGAGACGGCCAGGTCAGTTTCGGCGAGACCATCATGAAGCAGCGGGCGACCAAGGTCCGCTTCATGTACAAGGACATGGTTCTGGTCGGTTTTGCGGGGGCTGCTGCGGATGCCTTCAGTCTTTTCGAGAGACTGGAAGGCAAGCTGGAGCAGTACAAGGGTAACCTGACCAGGGCCGCGGTGGAACTGGCGAAAGATTGGCGCACAGACAGAGTCCTGAGAAGATTGGAAGCGTTGATCCTTGCCATGGACAAGGACCACATGCTGATCATTTCGGGCAACGGGGAAGTGATTGAGCCGGATGAATCTGTAGCGGCTATCGGCTCAGGCGGCCCTTACGCCTTAGCAGCGGCAAGGGCATTGGTAGCCCACTCAACCCTGGACGCCCCTTCCATAGCCAGAGAGGCCATGACCATCGCGGCATCGATCTGCGTGTACACCAACCAGGAGATCGCCATCCACGAGATTGGGGAAAAGAGGTAGCCGTGGGCATGGACTTCACCATCAAAGGGGATCTCATGAAAGTCTTGACACCCAGGGAAATTGTCTCAGAGCTTGACACCTACATCAT
>JARRRH010000216.1:6377-8170 GCA_037380925.1 Deltaproteobacteria bacterium
GTGGCGAACGCCTTGCGGAATCGATGGCGCCGGCAGCAAGTGCCCAAGGATTTGAGAGATGAAATCGCTCCCAAGAACATCATCATGATCGGCCCCACAGGAGTCGGGAAAACGGAAATCGCCAGGCGGTTGGCGAGACTCGCCAACTCCCCTTTCCTGAAAGTGGAGGCAACGAAGTTCACCGAGGTCGGTTATGTGGGTCGGGACGTGGAATCCATGATCCGGGACCTGACGGAGTTGGCCGTGAACATGGCCAAGAAGGAGGAGCAGGAGAAAGTCCAAACAAAGGCTCGTGAACATGCGGAGGAAAGGCTTCTGGATATTCTCCTCCCGAAGCGGAAGGAGGAAATTCGGGAAGGCGAAGAGGGGGACAAAGAGAAGGTTTTGGAGGTGGTCAGAGCAGACCGCGCGGAAAGTGAATCCACGCGGGAAAAACTGAGGCGACTTCTTCGAAGCCACAAGCTGGACAGTCGCTACGTGGAGTTGGAGACGACAAACAAGACCGTTCCCATGGTCGAGATATTCTCCGGCGCCGGGCTTGAAGAAATGGAGTTCAACCTCAAGGAGGTCTTTGGAAATATCTTCCCGAGCAAGAAAAAGAGGAGGCGGGTGAAGATTCCCGAGGCCATGGACATGCTCATTCAAGAGGAGTCCCAGAAACTGATCGACATGGACAAGGTCATTGCAGATGCCGTCCGCATAACCGAGCAGAACGGCATCATATTCCTGGATGAGCTCGACAAGGTTGCGGGGTCTGAATCCAAGTACGGGCCGGATGTGTCCCGCGAAGGCGTTCAGCGTGACCTGCTTCCCATTGTGGAAGGGTCCACCGTGACCACCAAGTACGGAATGGTGCGGACCGACCACATTCTTTTCATTGCTGCGGGGGCTTTCAACCTGAGCAAACCCGCAGACTTGCTGCCGGAACTCCAGGGCAGGTTTCCAATCCGGGTTGAGCTGGATTCCCTGAATCGAAAGGACTTCGTTCGTATTCTGAAGGAGCCCAAAAACGCCCTGGTCACCCAGTACGAGTCTCTCCTGGCGACAGAAGGCATTGAACTCAAATTTGAGGAGTCGGCTATCGATGAGATTGCGGCGATTGCGGACATGGTGAACGGCCGTATGGAGAACATAGGTGCCAGGCGGCTTCACACGGTTATGGAAAAGCTCTTGGATGAAATCTCTTTTGACGCGCCGGACCTTGAGGCAAAGAGCGTGGTCATTGACAAGGCTTATGTGGCGGAAAAGCTGAAGGACATCCTGGAAGACGAAAACCTGAGCCGGTATATCCTCTAAGGAGAAGTCATTAGTCATTCGACACTTGTCATTTGTGGAGGTTTGATCATGAAGCAAAGAATCGAATCATTTGAGGATCTTGATGTCTATCGCCTAGCAGAAGATCTTGGAGACCGTATTTGGGATATAGTGCTTCGTTGGTCCGACTTTCCCAAGAACACGTTAGGGTATCAACTAGTCAAAGCAGCCGACAGCATTGGTGCAAATATAGCGGAAGGGTTCGGGCGCTTTCATTTTGCCGAGAACAGGCAGTTCGCAAGGATTTCGCGGGGTTCTTTATACGAGACACGCCATTGGCTCCGCAGGGCATACAAAAGGGGACTGTTAAAGGAAGAAGAGATCAACGAAATGCGGAATTTGTTGGAAGAGTTGGCGCCACGACTAAATGCCTATATAAGTGCTATAGGGAAGCAGGAAAGTCGAGGCAAGCGGGCGACACATGACTCCCATGAAATAGCGGGGAGCCTTCAAGCTGGAAAAGAGCGTATTGTTGAGAA
>JARRRH010000217.1:0-8504 GCA_037380925.1 Deltaproteobacteria bacterium
TGACAGCTTAAATCAAACGATTAATATAATTTAATGAACAAAATAACTATAATTCATATAGACAATTTGGTTTTATATCAGGTAGAGCTTTAAATTATGCGTGCGAAGACAGCGGAAAGAAATAAGATTTTATTGGAGGTAATAAAAGATGAATAAAAGATCCTTTTCTACTCTGTTTTTTACTCCTTTTTTTATAATAGTTATAATAACTATGTCCTGTAAACAATCCGTAACCTGGGAAGATGCCCCTGTATCGGTAGCAACCATGCTCATGGGGAATCTGGAATTACTGGTTCTAAGCCCTGAAAAAGCCTATTCGCAAAATGAAAAAGTTGAAATCATTGTTCTTGAGACACCTCTTCAACCTGTTTCGGAACTCAAGCATTATTGGGATGGAAACTCCGTTTATTTCGGATCAGAGAAGGACGGAGCGGCATTCACCGAATTCGGACACAGAGAAAACAAGGAGATGTTGTACAAGGGAAAACCAAATAAACTCAACTCTTTTAAAAGAAATGGCGAAAAATGGGTCTGCGTAATCGATGGAATCCTTTATGAGGAAGTGGAGGGTGCCGCTACCGCTATCGCCGAATGCGAATTCCGAACATACAAGTCGGAAAACGGTGAGGAAAAACGCGCTCAAATGTGTAGACGTTTGGAAAAAGGTGAAACATGGCACTTCGCCGCGGAAAATGGCAAAGTGTACAGGCAGAATGAAAACGGCTCGGTTACTCAGATTGGCTGGATGGATTGGCGTGTCGTCACGCTGCCCTCCGGAGAAAAAATTATTTTACTGATGACTAAGAGAACGGGCGAAAATGCCTTATGGATGGGAAAACATAAGGGAAAACGTTACGTTGGAAAATAGAATATGAGCTTTAAAGAAAAAGAAATAAGTGGGTAATTTCTTAAATCAAAACGAGATTTTTCTAAAACTTTACAGTTGAAGTAAGATAATTGCTATAATTATAATGAACTCGACAATTAGAATTCATATATTCAATTTAATTTTAGATTCTAGGAGTGTAAATGAACACAAGATTTTCACATGTAAACATTATTAGTAAAAACTGGAAAAACTTAGCCGAATTTTATATCCGAGTATTTGATTGCAAACCAAAACCTCCAGAAAGAAATCTATCTGGAGAGTGGGTTGATGAATTAACTGATCTATCTGATGCCAAGATAAAAGGAATTCATTTACTTCTTCCCGGGTATGATACTGATGGACCAACATTGGAGATTTTTGAGTATAGCGAAAACATAAGAAATGCTGGGAAAAATATTAACTTAGAAGGTTTTGGTCATATTGCCTTTGCTGTAGATGATGTTGAGCAAAAGTTAAATCTTCTATTAGAAAATGGAGGCTCTTCTGTTGGTAAAATGATTGATGCTAAAATAGAAAGTGTTGGAAAAATTTCTGTGGTTTATGCAAAAGATCCTGAAGGTAATATAGTAGAAATACAAAAATGGGAATAAAAAGAACACTAAACATAGTTAGAAAAACGACTTAAACAATAGAGAAAACCTTATATAATCAATGCAACTTTTTATTTTTAAATGGCGGTTAATATGGAAAAGAGCAAAATAATAATCATTGGTGCGGGTATATCAGGTCTAAGACGAATGCCAAGAAGCTCCAGCCCGTTATGCAACACGATCCGGACAGCCTCCGCCAGAAAAAGCCTGGCTTGGCTTCGGTGCCTATCGTCGCCGACAATACGTTTGTCAGGCTCTTTTGTGCCGAGATTAAAGTACTTATGAAACAACGATGCCAGGTCCGTCAAATAGTAGGTCAAACGATGGGGTTCCAGTTTTCGAGATATCTCTTCTAAGAGAGACGGGAACTCCGCCATGACTCGGATCAGGGCCATTTCTTCATCGAGCCGGAGTGGCTCTAACTCCTCGGCCCCCATGCGAGAAAGGGTGAGACCCCTTGACGCGGCCTTTCTGAAAATACTGCAGATTCTGGCATGCGCATATTGGACATAGTACACCGGATTGTCGCTGTCATGCCTTTTAACGAGATCAATGTCAATATCCAGCGGCGAATCATGGTTTTTTGTGAGAAAGACGAAGCGCGCTGCATCCACGCCGACCTCGTCGATCAGTTCCCGGAGGGTCACATAGCGGCCTGCTCTCTTGGACATCTTGATCTCTTGCCCTCTTTTCCACAGTTTGACAAGCTGAATGAGTAACACGGAGAGCCAGGCAGCATCCAAGTCATTGCTTTGCAAAGCGGCCTTCATTCTCTGAACATAGCCATGGTGATCCGCTCCCCATATATTTACGGCTTTTGTGAAGCCCCGTCTCCACTTGTCCAGGTGATAGGAAATATCGGATGCGAAATAGGTATACTGGCCGTCTGTTTTTCGAACCACGCGGTCCTTGTCATCGCCGTAAATGGACGTCTTTATCCATAAGGCTCCCTCTTTCTCATAAATTTGACCTTTTTCCTTGATCATATCCAGCGCCTGTTCAATGCCTCTGGAGGCATACAGGTCACTCTCGCTGAACCACACGTCAAACATAACCTTGAAATCCGCCAGATCCCGTTTAATTTCCTCAAGCATTTTCTGCTTGCCCAAATCCGTGCACCGGGCAATTGCTTCTTCCCGCTTAAGCGATGACAGATCGATTTCTCGAGAGATCTCCTCTGCCAAGTCCGTGATGTAGTCTCCGTGATACCCGTCTCCTGGGAAAGGGTAGCCCGGATCGGACATCTGTCTCCACCGGCTGTATATAGACTCCCCCAGGAGCCGCACCTGCTGCCCCGCATCATTGATGTAGAATTCCCGCGCCACATCGTGGCCTGTGAAAGCGAGGATCCTGCAAAGGGTATCCCCAAGGGCTGCGCCGCGGCCGTGGCCGAGATGGAGTGGACCCGTCGGATTGGCGCTCACAAATTCCACTATGATCTTCTGCTCTGCTCCGTACCGACTGCGGCCGTAATCATATCTCCCGGACACGATGCGGGTCAGAAGCCTAAGCCACTCCTCCCGGGCAACCGTGAAATTGATGAAACCCGGACCCGCCACGTCAACCCGTTCGAGAATCCTGTTGTAGTCCCCCATGTGATCAACGATAGCTTTTGCGAGATCCATGGGACGCTTTTTCAGTGATGAAGCAAGGATAAGGGGCAGGTTGGTCGCAAAGTGGCCGTGATCGCTGTTGTTGGGAACTTCGAGCACAATATCCGGCAAAGGGATTTGAGGAAGAGTTCCATTTTCAAAACTCTTTCGAAGCGCCGCCTCAAGGAGGCCCTTCAGTTCTTTTTTCATTGCCGATATTCCCTCACATTTATGCGGCCCAGAGAGCAAAAGATCTCATAGGCGATGGTCCCGGCCCACTCCGCCATGTCGTCTCCGGTAATCATCTCTTTCCCTTGCACCCCCAGGAAAACCGCCTCGTCACCGGCTTTGACGTCTTTCAAACTTGAAACATCAGTGATGATCATGTTCATGCAAACCCTGCCGATAATGGGCATCTTTCTGCCCCCGATGAGGACCCTTCCCGCATTGGAAAGGCTCCTGGGCAGGCCGTCACCGTAACCTGCCGACAGAACGGCTATTCTCATTGGACCTCTGGCGTAGAAAGTCCTTCCGTAGCTCACCGGCGAGTCATCCGGCAAGTCCTTTACTTGAATGACTTTTCCGCTATAGTGCATGACGGGCTTTAGAGATGCCAAGCTTCGAAACTCGGAGGCAGGGTAGCTTCCATAGAGCATGATCCCCGATCTGACCATCTCGAAATGGGCCTCAGTATGGCCTATGACCCCGGCGCTGTTGGCCAAACTGTTGAGGGGCAACCTGAACCCCATGCCACGGGCCATCTCAAGGGCCTTTGAAAACCGCTAGATCAGTGTGCTGGGTCTCGCATCCCATCTATCCTCAGCGGACGACACGTCGAGCGCGTTTACCCAGCATCAGATCGAGCGGTTTTCAAAGGCCCTTGAGATGGCCCGTGGCATGGGGATCTGGGCCTTGTCAAAGAGCACGGGGATGATGTCCTTTTCCAGCGCCGCGCCGGCCTCCTGGCTTGTATTGATGCCGCACAGAACCACGATGGGGCAACCAATCCCCTGCTCTCTGAGCTCAAGCGCCTCATGAAAATGGGCCACACCAAGACTGTGAACACCCTCTGCTTCCAGCACCCGGGAAACAGGCACCGCGCCGTGACCGTAGGCGTCCGATTTAACAACGCCCATGATCTTTGTGGAGGTGCCCACTAAACGTTTTACCTGATCCAAATTATGCACCAGGGCCGAGAGGTCGATCTCAATTCTATTCGGAGAAAGCATCATCTTGTCATACCGAATTGCCGTAAGGCTCCAGCTTTACGCCTCGGACCTCAAGGCAAGTCACGTCCTGCTCAGGCGGATTAAGGGTTTTTTCATTCTGCGAGCACTTCTTACTTATACCAAAATATATAAAATTAGCGGATGTGAACCTATATAGCAAGCGTTATATGGGCCAATAAAGGGTCTGTTGACACGCACATAAGCAGAAACTATCATAAATTCACGAATAAAATCGTTTGACTTTGCTAAGGTTTTTCTTTATTTTACTCCGTTTAATACATGATCACAGATGTTCAGCATTGAGGACTATGACTACGATCTGCCCGGGTCTCTGATCGCCCAGGTGCCCTCCCCGCGGCGAGACAGCTCTCGACTCTTGGTGGTGAATCGTTCCGAGAAGTCCCTGTCGGATCACCACTTTTTTGAACTCCCTGCCCTGCTGAGGCCGGGCGATCTACTGGTCGTCAACAATACCAGGGTTGTGCCGGCACGGCTTTTTGGGCACAAAGAGAGCGGTGGTCGCGTGGAGGTGCTGGTTCTGGAGCATCCGAACACCCATGAGGCCGATGCGAACACCCGCTGGTGCCTCCTGAGGTCTTCGAAACGCCCCAAAAAGGGGGGCAAACTGTTCTTTGAAATCGGTCTCGCCGGTCGCGTAGAAAATCTTGGAAATGACGGACTCGTCCAGATTACATTCCAGGGTGTGCGTTCCATTGATGTGCTTCTTGATGAAAAGGGCGCCATGCCCCTTCCGCCTTACATCAGGAGGAAGAACCGGGACCGCCGTTCCCCTATGGATCGACAAAGATACCAGACCGTTTTTTCGCGCAGAAGGGGGGCAGTGGCCGCCCCTACGGCAGGTCTGCACTTCACACAGGAGTTGGTGGAAAGGTTGCACCAAGCGGGGATTTCTACAATCGAACTGACGCTTCACGTGGGGCACGGCACGTTTCGACCTGTGCGAAGTAACGATATCCGACGCCACCACCTGGGCGTGGAAGAGTATGCGATCGATCGGGAAGCGGCGGAGCGCATAAACGCCGCAAAGCGGGAAGGCCGACGTGTTATCGCTGTGGGCACGACTGTCGTCAGGACCCTGGAAACCGTGGCAGGAAAGCATGGAGAGATTTCATCCGGAACCGGGAAAACCGATCTTCTCATCACCCCCGGATTTGAATTCAGCGTGATCGACGGCCTGGTGACCAACTTTCACCTGCCCAGATCGTCTCTCCTTTTTCTCGTGTCCGCTTTTGCAGACATCGAGTTGGTCAGGAACGCCTATGCGTGGGCTATTGCCAAAGCGTACCGCTTTTACAGTTACGGGGATGCCATGCTTATCCTGTGAGAACAAGCCCTCCATCGCCGCCAGCATTTACTGCGGACGCTGTCGGCCATAGCCCTCGGCGTGGGACGAAGACGGGCGAATCTTTGCCCGGGACGGCCATCCCGGCTCTGCTAAGCGCATGAGATGGTGGAATTATTGGAATTTCAGGTGATTCAGAGATGTGAGGACACGAGGGCCAGACAGGGAGAAATCGTGACGCCTCACGGAAGGTTTGAAACCCCTGTTTTTATGCCGGTAGGCACCCAGGGTTCGGTGAAAGCCCTTTCTTCAGATGATTTGGAAGGCGTGGGCATTGAGATCATCCTTGCTAACACCTACCATCTCTACCTGCGACCCGGGCATCACATTGTTGAGAAACTGGGAGGCCTCCATCGATTCATGAGCTGGAAAGCCCCGATCCTGACGGACAGCGGCGGCTTTCAAGTATACAGTCTTGCAAGGCTGCGCTCCATTTCGGATGAAGGGGTCACCTTCCAATCCCATTTGGACGGATCCAAACATTTTATTGGTCCCAAAGAGGCCATGGACGTGCAGGGGGCATTGGGCGCGGATATTATCATGAGTTTTGACGAGTGTGCCCCCTATCCGGCTGGTCATGAATATGTAGAAAATTCGGTGCGCTTGACCACCCTCTGGGCCGAGAGGTGCCTTGAACATAAAGGCCGTGAAGATCAAGCCCTCTTTGGTATTGTGCAGGGCGGAATGTTCCCGGATCTGAGGGAGAAGAGTGCCAAGGCATTGGTCGACATGAACTTTGAAGGTTACGCCTTGGGTGGACTATCGGTGGGTGAAGACAGGGAGACGAGAAGGCGGATCATTGAAAAGACCGTAACATTTCTTCCTGAGGAAAAGCCCGTTTACCTTATGGGCGTGGGCAAGCCGGAGGACATTCTGGATGCCGTTTTTTTGGGTGTCGACATGTTCGACTGCGTTCTTCCCACGCGGAATGCCAGAAACGGGACACTCTTTACACCGCGCGGGCCCCTGGTGATCAAAAATGCCCGTTATGCGGACGATCCCGGACCCGTTGATGAAACCTGCGCCTGTTATACGTGCACCCATTATTCAAGGGCCTATTTGAGGCACCTCTTTATGGCCAGAGAGCTTTTGTCTTACAGATTGAACAGTATTCACAATCTGTATTACTACACCCGCTTCATGAGTGAGATACGCGGCGCTATCAAAGAGGGGAGATTGGATGAGTACGGTCAGCGTTTTTACGAAGGTCGGAGCGGTTCACCCGACTCATAGACCATGGTCGTGTTGTTCCGGATCCGTTGTGGTGCTATAGTCACCGAATGAGGCAACCAAATCAAAGGGAGGATTTAGTATGGATTTTCTAGCTTACGCTATGGGAACCGGCGGTGCCGGAGGTGGCGGTCAGGGAGGGGGTTTTGGTGCGTTTGTCCCTCTCATTCTCATGTTCGCCATCTTTTATTTTCTTCTCATCAGGCCCCAGCAAAAGAAAGCGAAACAACACAAGGCCATGCTCGCCGCTGTTAAAAAAGGAGATCGGGTCATGACGTCCGGAGGCCTGCACGGCATCATCACAGGCATCACTCCCGAGGTGGTCACCATGGAGATTGCCCCAAAAGTACGGGTCAAGGTATCGAGAGGGTCCATTGCGGGCATCCTGCGAAGCGATGAGACCGGCAGCACGGGCTAACCCATGAGGACCGCTGTAAACAGGAGTAAGCCGTGAGAAAGAAAATAGGTTGGCGTGCCGTTATCACCGCTTTCCTCATTATTATGGCCCTGGTGTACCTGACCCCGAGCTTTAGCCCGAAGCTTCCCCCGTGGTGGTCAAGCCTCCTTCCACAGGAAAAGATTCATCTTGGCCTGGACCTCCAGGGTGGGGTGCATCTCATATTGGAAGTGGAAGCCAAGAAGGCAGTTGAAAGCAATCTAGAGAGGATCGTGGAAGAGCTGAAACACGACCTTCGGAGAAACAAAATCCGCTATCTGGAGCTGAAACGGATCGGGACTGAAGGCATCAGCCTGACCCTGATGAGGGCGGAGGATGTGGATGCGCTCCGCAAACTGGTGGACAGCAATTATCCGGATTATAAACTGGAGCCGGCGGAGACAGCGGCTGGAGGAATGGCCTACAAGCTCCTCTTGAACACCAAAGCCAGGAATCAGATTATGCGCCTGGCCACGGATCAGGCCCTGGAAACCATTAGAAACCGTGTGGATCAATTCGGCGTAACGGAGCCGGATATTCGGCCTCAGGAAGATCACAGGATTCTGATTCAAGAGCCGGGCATTAAGGACCCCCAAAGGGCCATCGATCTTATTGGGAAAACGGCCCTCTTGGAATTCAAGCTCGTTGATGAAGAAAACAGCCTGGAAGCGGCGCTTAGGGGCGACATTCCGGTAGGGGATGAAATCCTCTACCACACAGCGGTTGACCCCAATACGGGCAATAGAACCAAGGTCCCCTATCTCCTGAAAAAAAGGACGCTGCTCACAGGAGAGTACATCACGGATGCCCGGGTACAAATTGATCAATACAACGAACCGTATGTCTCCCTTTCTTTTGATGCGCGGGGTGCGAGGCTGTTCGAGCGGATTACAGGGGAAAATGTGGGCAAAAAGCTGGCCATCGTCCTGGACAACAACGTCTATTCCGCTCCTGTGATCCAGGACCGGATTAGCGGCGGACGAGCGCAGATCACAGGGTACTTCACCATGGACGAAGCCAAAGACTTGTCCATTGTCTTGCGGGCCGGCGCCCTTCCGGCCCCGGTCAAAATCCTGGAGGAACGGACGGTCGGGCCGTCCCTGGGGAAAGACTCCATTCAGAAGGGTTTCAAATCCACGATCAATCGTCTGCAGCCTGGACGATTTCTTCCAATA
>JARRRH010000218.1:0-4767 GCA_037380925.1 Deltaproteobacteria bacterium
ATAAGAGCCGACGCAATCATCTCGTTCTCATAGCCCGCCAGTTTCTCCCCATTCCAAGTAAAGGGGACTTCTTTTCTCGCAGGAATCTCCAGGATCGGGTGTTTCGTAATCCGCTTCTTCATAAAAATCCGTCCTCTTGCTCTTTACATAGCCCAGTATCTCGACACTTATTCACCTGAGGCAAGTTAATGCCCTGCCTTGCACCCTTCTCCAATGCCTTATTAGATTCCCGGGTTTTTGTAAAGGATATCTTTAGGAATCAGCTCGCTGCCAAGACCCCCTCACTCCAACACTCCACCCTTATTCCACTCTTCTAGATGTGAATTTCCGCTACGTCGCCGTCCTGAAGCACATAGTCCCGCTGCACCATCTGGCCGTCATAGACTGCCTTACCCCAAACCCTGGCGTATTTGAGCTTTTCTTTAAAGTCCTTGTGGATTTTCTCCGCCAGATCCTCCAAGGTGCTCTCTCTGGGAAGCACGAAAGGGGCCTTCAAATCCGGTTCCTTACCTGGTGCTCGCGTATAGACTCGGATAATGTTGGAAAGCTCGTAGATTTTCTCAACCAAGGCGGTGAGATGATATCCGTGGCGCACCGAGATGCTCAGGCTTGGAAACGTGACTTGGGAGAGTTCCAGAAAGACCTCATAGTCCTCTTCCTCCTTCTGCTCATCCACTTTGTTCACCACAAGCAGAAATTTCTTGATAAAAGGGGCCTTTTTAAGATCCTCAGAAACAGGCACCCCTTCCGGGAAAATTCTCCATCCCTGGAGAACAGCCAGGGTATCTTCCAACTGCTGCAACGGATCGCCGTGCAAATCCAAAAGAAGGATGATGATATCGGTTCTTCGGATAAGGTCAGCCATCCAGGGTTCGGTGTAGTCCTTGCCGACGGGCGGCGTGTCGATGAGCTGGAACTGAATGTTCTCAAACGACACCATGCCGGGTGTAGGCTTCCAAGTGGAGTGGGGAAATTCCGCGACCTCCGGTGTGGCGTTGGTGAGGGTTGCAACCAGGGAGGACTTTCCCGTGTTTGGCGGCCCGATCACCACCAACTGCCCCGCCCCTTCCTTTTCAATCGAGTAAGCGGCACCCCTTGCTGAAGTGCCTTTCTTTTGCTGCGCCTGGGTCTTGAATTTCGAAATCTTTCGCCGGAGATCAGCCCGGAGTTTATCCGTGCCCTTATGCTTCGGCATGATAGCCAGCATTTCCTCCAGCGCCTCTACCTTATTCTCCGGGGTTTTGGCCTCCCTGAAACGTTTCTCTGCCTCGAAATACATGGGCGGCAAATTGGCCGGCATAAATCCAGTCTCCTCTTCCGCACCGAAGTAATTCAAGCCTAGCAGAAAACAGAGAACTTCTCAATTCCTGTACATTCCAAAGCCCTTGAAAAGAAAGCTCAAAAGAGGTACACCCTTTAAGTCATGAAAGCCATGATTCTCGCCGCAGGCTTCGGTACCAGGCTGCGCCCGCTCACGGACAAAAAACCCAAAGCGCTCATACCCATAGCCAACAAGCCGCTCATTGCCAGAGTCGCAGCCTATCTCAAAAGCCATGGCACAAGCCGAATCATCGCCAACGCCCACCATCACTCCCAGCAAGTGGTGGACTACCTGAACCGTGAGAATCTGTCCGGGCTCGACTTAGAGGTGCGGGTGGAGCCTGAAATCCTGGGCACCGGCGGGGGAATCAAGAACACAGAGGATTTCTGGGATGATGATCCCTTTGTGGTCATCAACACCGATATCCTTACCAGCATTGATCTGGTGCAGGCATTGGAACGCCACAAAAAAAGCGGGATGCTCGTCACGCTGGTACTCCATGATTGCAAGCCTTACAACCAGATTCAAGTCGACGGCGAGCGGCACGTGGTGGACATCGATCCCAACCCCGGGCCGGGGAGGCTGGCTTTTACAGGCATCCATATCATGAATCGCGAATTACTGTCCTACCTGCCCGAAACAGGCTATTCAGACATCATCGATTCTTATCGAAAGCTTATTCGTTCCGGGAAACCCATCGGCGCGTTCCTGTCCAAGGGGCATTATTGGCGGGACGTGGGCAACTTGGAGAGCTACAGGTGCGCGAACAGGGAACTGGCTGAAAACGACATCCTCGTGGGCACCGGTTCCTGTATTGACCCCTCAGCCAAGATCGAGCCGTGGGTTGTGGTGGGTGGAAACTGTCATCTCGAAGCCCATGTAGAAATCAAAAGGTCCATTCTCTGGGAGAACGTGGTCGTCAAGAGAAACGTCAAGATGACTGACAGCATTGTCACTTCCCGAACTGTTGTTGAAAACGATCTGATCGGGGCGATACTTTAGCATCTCACCACCCTTCAGCTTCTTCCTATCCTCGGACCAACTTTCCCGTGCCACAAGCGGCCGCCCCTTCCTGAAATCCGACTGGATCGTATTTCAGATATCTCCAGCGGATGCCCGTACCCTTCCGGATGCCATATCGATCGGCAAAACCGGCCTTGACCTCTACAACATACCGGGCAGGCCCCGAGGATCGGTAGCCGGTGTCGCACATGGGCACCGTCTCTTTGGCCACGTTCATGACTTTCCGGTCTTCGCCCACAAATATGATGTCCAGTGAGGTGGGCGTGTTGCGCATCCAGAACCAGCGGGGTTCCGGCCTCGGAAACACAAACAGCATGCCCTGGTTGTTGTCTGTGAGATACCGACCCATCAAACCCCTGGCATGCGTTTCGGCCCTGTCCGCAATTTCTACGGCAATGGAGGTGATCATCCTGTCTTCGTTGTCGAGAAAGTCCAGAATCGCGTCTACACGAACGGCATAGTCCCAACCGCCGATCTTTTTGTCCACGACTTCGCCGATTTTCAAGAGGCCTTCTACCGTCTCCTTCCCCGAATCGTACCCATTGACGGTCACCTGAAAATTGGCCTTCCAGAAACTGAGATCGTGTCCCTCGAGCAGCGCCTCATTTCCAAACGAAACCCTCTCGCCTCTTCCGCCGGTTTTTTGTTTGTAAACCGCCCTGGCGCTCTCCGGGCTCACCATCTCAAAGAGTTTTAGATCAAGGCGTTTCCCCGCCCCATTTTGGTATGACGCCAGGATGGCCCTTTTAAACCCTGCCCTGAGATAAATGTCCGCTTTCTCCTTGATCAGTTGAAAGAGTTCTTCCCCTTCCGCCTTTCCCGGCACCCCTTCCATCTGCCAACCCCCCAGTTCGGACGGCCGGGGCAGGTACCGCAATAGCGTTTCAGGCTCGGCTGAGGAAGCGGCGATGACCCAAAGTGTGCTCACAAAAGCCACGAGGAGACAGGCGACGGAGTTCTTCATTTTTCTTGATCCGTTTTTTCATCTTGCCCTGACCGCACGGCTTCCCTGTTCTGCTCGGGGCTTCCCTCTTTTTCCTCTGTGGCTTCAGCCGGCTCGGCCTCAGGGGCGCCCTCTTCTTCACCCCCCGGTTTTTCCTTCTCCTCAACAGAGCCTTCCTTGAACTCAGTCTCCGGGGTTTCCTCCTCTACACTTTCAAAGACCTGCACCTCCTCTTCAGTCCCCTCCACAGGACCCGGGGTTGGGAAACTCCTCCGAGTCCTGCCTTGGAAAGAGGGTCCGGGGCTCTCCACGCCAGGCGCGGGGGCCATCATGCTTCCTGCCTTTCCAGGTCCGCCCGTAAAAGGTTTTTTCTTGCCAAAGATCACGACGCCGACCACCTCACCCTTTTGGGCGTCAAACACCAGAACATGATTCATCCCTGCAAGGATGCGCTTAAACCCTTTCTCTACAGGCAAGCCTTGGAACTGGAGGGAGATTTTTTCGCCCGACAAAGGCACGTCCGTCTTGTACCATATCCCGTGGTCTTCCCGAATGTTCTCCAGAACCGTCTCCAGGGACACATTGCTCAGGCTGGCCGACATGGTCCCCTCTTCGAATCGCACAGCGACTTTTTGTGCCCCGGCAAATCCGGGATGAAGAACAAACCACAGGCTTAAGGTAACCAAAGTGAAGGCCACAAGTCCGGGCACCCTTTTCATGGGCGTCACCATCCTGCGTTGAGTTGATTCCTGAGCTCTAACAAAATGGAGCCACCGTGCGGAGTCGAACCGCAGACATCCTCATTACGAGTGAGGTGCTCTACCAGCTGAGCTACGGTGGCTTTTGTGGAATATCCGTGATTTATGCGATGGCCGTTTCTCGCTGAACCTTGCTTTTTCGGCCATTTGTGACATTTTGTGACATAGCAGGTTAGCCGGGTCTCGTCAATCCATTTACAAGGAAACCTATCCCGCAGTGACATGGGGCCCCGTCTTACCATCCCAAATCACTGGTGTCCAAAATAACTTTGAAATGAGCTTTTTAGTTGCATAAGTGTTTGTTTTTACACAATGGGTGATTTTACTTGCAATACAGGTCCTTTTTTTCGCATCGCCAAGGCAGGGGCATGGGGATCTCTTTTCAAAAACGAGAAGGCCGGTGCCCGGCACACAGCGTAAGGCGGCGGGTTAGGCGGGCGGAAGGCCTCCTGCAGAAATGGCCATGAAAAGCCTTCCATGGAATGGATTGATGAGGGTCTCCGCCCGCCTCGGGGGCACCTTTCTGCAGAGTCTTTGCCCGCTCACCCTCGTTTATGAAAAGAGACCCCCATACCCCTGCAACATCGCGAAACCCTTTTTGGACCCGAATGGATTCGAGTGTTGATAGGCAAGTGAGGCGGCGCATTTTGGGTTCTTGAGAATTTAGGGTAGAAAGGATTATTTTTCCGGGTCTTAGGGTTGACATTCTTCCAATGACGATT
>JARRRH010000219.1:0-4762 GCA_037380925.1 Deltaproteobacteria bacterium
TTGAGATGCTCGGAAGCCAATTCCAGCAGAACCCGCCTGGCTTCGGCACCGGCGGCTCGCAGGGGCGGCCCGAAAAAACGCGTCGACCTGGAACCGAAGGTCCCCATGTCCCAGGGGCAAAGGTCCGTGTCACCCATGACCATGTCCACGGCCTCCAGGGAGACATCCAGTTCGTCAGCCAACATTTGGGCCAAAGACGTGACGATGCCCTGACCCATTTCAATCTTTCCTGTAAAGCAGTGGACGCGCCCGTCTTCGCCGATCCTGAGAAAAGCGTTGAAGTCTGTGGGGAGGGGTTCCCTGCTCCAGCCATCCTGCTGGAGAAGAAGGACGTCCCCAAGTGTGAAAAAAACAAAAATGCCGCTCCCCGCGATCTTGAGAAAGTCCCGGCGATTCACTTGGAGTCCCGGTGTTCCCTCGGGGGCCTTCCGTTGAAAGGTGTTTTCGTCTTTCATTTTACATCCCTTTTGTTTCTTGAGCCGCTGCTTGCACGGCCTGAACAATCCGGTTGTATGCTCCGCAACGGCACAAGTTCTCATCCATCCCCTCAATGATCTGTGACACGGAGGGCCGGGGATTCTTTTTCAGCAGGGCGTATGCATTGATGATCATACCGGGCGTGCAAAAGCCGCACTGCAGTGCATCGTGTTTCATGAATGCTTCCTGTAGGGGGTGCAGTTCACCGTTTTTAGCCAGTCCCTCGATGGTCACGACCTCTTGGTCCTGCACCTCCTTGACGGTCGTCTGGCACGACCTCACAGCCTCCTGGTTTACAAGAACCGTGCACGCGCCGCAGTAGCTTTCACCGCACCCGTATTTTGTCCCCGTGAGCCCCAAGTCTGTTCGCATGACCCACAGAAGCAGCCGGTTTGCATCTACGGTCACTTCCACGGGCTCTCCGTTGAGTGTGAACCGGATTCTTTCGATCATGACGCTCCCCCAATCTTTCAAGAACAAGGTAACATGTTTCAAGAATTTATGTGATGCGCTTTTCAAGCTTCGCCGTCAAAAGCCTCGGTTCGGGAAGCGCAGCGGACATCAGGATATGAGATTCTTGAACTCTTCTTCGTTTAGGGTCTTGACCCCCAGCTTGAGGGCATTGTCGTATTTGGAACCTGCGTCCTTCCCCACAATCACATAATCCGTTTTCTTGCTCACCGACGATGTGACCCGACCTCCCAAACTCTCGATGATCTGCCTGGCTTCGTCCCGGGTGAAAGCGTCGAGCCCGCCGGTGAGCACAAAGGTCCGGCCGGCAAGGGGGGTGTTTCGCGCTTCCGTTTCCTCAACAGGGAACCGGACGCCCCCCTGTTTCATTTTTTCAAGAATCCTGAGGTTTTTGGAGTTTTGGAAAAAATTGTGAACGTTTTGGGCCACGATGGGGCCGATTTCATGGACCGCGGTGAGGTCTTCTACGGTTTGCCTGGCCAGGCGCTCAATGGACTTGAAGTGTTTTGCGAGCACACCGGCAAGGTGGTATCCCACGTTTCTGATACCCAGAGCATAAATCAAATTCGTGAGACTGGGGGTTCGGCTCTTGTCAATAGCATTGAGGAGATTTTCGGCCAGTTTGTCTCCCATCCTGTCCATCTTCATGAGATCTTCTTTCCTCAGGGAGTATAAATCCGCCGGGTCCTCGATGATGTTCTTGTCCACCATCTGTTCGAGATATTTGTGGCCTAAACCGTCCATGTCCATGGCGCCTTTGGAAGCGAAGTGGGCGAGATTTTCCTTGATCTGCGCCGGGCAGGCCATGCCCGTGCAGCGGTGGACGGCTTCACCTTCGGGCCTTTCGGCCTTGGAGCCGCACACGGGACATCGGTCGGGCATGGAAAAAGGCTTTTCTTTTCCTGTTCTCTTGGACGTGATCACCGCAACCACTTCAGGGATCACATCTCCGGCCCTTTGAATGACCACGGTGTCGCCGATTCTCACATCCTTCTTTTTCACTTCGTCTTCGTTGTGTAGCGTGGCCCGGCTTACCTCCACGCCGCCGACGTGAACAGGCTCCAGAAGCGCCACCGGTGTGAGGGCACCTGTCCTTCCCACGCTGATCATGATATCCCTGACCTTGGTGTGTTCCTGTTGGGCCGGGAATTTCCATGCCACAGCCCATCGGGGGCTCCGAGAGAGTTCCCCTGCCGCATGCTGCATGGCAAAATCGTCGAGCTTGATCACGATGCCGTCGATCTCATAAGGCAAATCGTCTCTGAGGCCCAGAATCCTTTCATAAAAGTCCATGACCTCTTCCACGTTCTTACATAGTTCAACGTATCGGCTGATTTTGAAGCCCAAGCCTTTTAAATAGCTGATGCTCTCCCAGTGATGCCTCAGGGTGCTACCCTCAACACGGCCTGCGGCATAGGCGAAAAAGTTGAGGGGCCTGGTGCTGGTCACCCTGGGGTCGAGCTGCCTCACGGATCCGGCTGCGGCGTTGCGCGGGTTGGCGAACAGGGGGTCGCCTGATTTCTCCCTGGCTCTGTTGAGCCCTGCGAAGTCTTCCTTGTTCATGATGACCTCCCCCCGCACCTCCAGCAAGACGGGTACGGAGGAGCCCATGAGTCTCAGGGGAATGGATTTGACGGTACGGAGGTTCTGGGTCACATCCTCACCTACGAGACCGTCACCTCTCGTTGAACCCAGCGTGAAAACCCCTTCGTTGTAAACGAGCTCCACAGCCAAGCCGTCAAATTTCGGCTCCACGGCGTATTGGATGTCTTTATCCTCCGCTTTTGTAAGGTCTTTCACCCGCCTATGAAAGTCGAGGAATTCGGTCTCCGAGGTTGCCTTGTTGAGGCTCAGCATGGGAAGTGCATGCCTCACTGTTGTGAATTCCTCTAAGGGAGCTGCACCCACCCTCTGGGTTGGAGAATCCGGTGTAACCAGCTCGGGGTAGCGCTCCTCCAGTGCCGAGAGTTCATCAAAGAGCCTATCGTAGTCTGCATCGGAGGCTTCGGGGCTGTCCAGGACGTAGTACCGGTGGTTGTGGTAATTGATCTGCTCCCGGAGTTGCCTCACTCTATCCAACACGTCCCTGTCTGGCTTGGTCATGGCTTGAGCAATCCTTGCCGGTTTCTGTTGTCGCAAGTCTAGTGTAACCTATAACGAAAAACGGCTTGTAGAGTCCTGACTCGATTAAATTTCGGGGTATCCGATATTACCAGAAAATCTTCAGGATCCCGAGCCTTAAATCAAAATTTTTGTGTCTTTTGCGGATTTGCCCTCTCCTCGTTTTTTCTGGAACCACCCATGCATGCCGGATGGAGATGAACACGTGCAACGCCATGGACAGGCTTTGTTCTTGACATCTTCAATCCGTTTTGGTTATGGCTGTCTTAAGACGCTTTTGCCCTTCCTGCGCTGAGCGACTAGAATCCCGACTGAAAGCCTGCAGCCCGGCTTACCCACGCTCGTACCCGGCCGGCATTTGGCAGGAAGCCACAACCCGGTTGAAAACGGTGACGGAAAAAACCCAGATCAGTCTGCATCCTTTTAAGCACCGCAGTCTGCCCTCAGAGCACTGGAAGGACTCTAAAGAGATGCATCGCGTCATGCACAATTTCAGCGGCATCTTTAGAGCCGTCCTTCTGGAACTGCTGGAACACCCCATGAGCCGGCAGGAGATCAGAGACACGTTGAACAAGATGAGAAGCCACCGAGGTCGCCGCATCCGGGAAGCTCAGTTGAGACTGGCAAATTCTCTGGATAAAGCCGTCCAGTTGAATGTGTTGGAGCAAAGAGGCGGCCTGTACCACCTCACACCGGGGGGTAGAGAAATTGCCGAGCACATGGAAATGATGATTCCGGCCTTCATGGGGTGGGCCTACTCGCCTCAAACCGCCTCCTTTTTCTCCCTGTGGGTTCATGTCGTGCTCAGCATGCTCAAGCTGGGTATCGGCTTTCTTTCTCGATCAGCCGGACTGATCGCTGACGGTCTTGACAACACGGCGGATACGCTGTCCTCTTTTCTGGTCTGGGTTGGAATCAAGTATGACAAGGAGAAACTGGCATCGGTGTTCATTTTGGTGACCATGGTTCTCTCGGCGGGCGGGGTGGCTGTGGCCACTATGGGAAAAATAAGTCATCCGGCTCCAATCCGCGAGGGGCTGGTTGCTTTTGTCGTATCGGGTCTCTGCGGACTTTTGATGCTCGGCCTTTCCGCCTATCAATACCTTGTGAGTCGAAAGACATCGAGTCTCGCCATCATGTGCCAGGCAGTGGATTCGCGTAACCACTTTTATACATCTGTCCTCGTCTGCGGTGGCATACTGCTGTCTTTCGTGGCCGACACATGGGGTGCACCCTGGCTTTATTACGGCGATGCTGTCGCTTCCGCCGTAATAGGGCTCTTGATCTTGCGTAGCGTTGTGGAGTTGGTGCAGGAAATGTTTCGTAAGAGAGACGGAGAGATCCGTGTATCGCACTTCATGAAAAGGGCTCAGGAACGGCGTAGATCCAGGATCCTCCTCAACTGGCTTGCCGCGCAACTGCAAAGGGCATCGCTCACTCCGGAAGAACTGGAAAAGAACTTTTCAGCAGATTTCTGCGAGAAGACCCCGAAAGTTTTCGCCCTTACCGGTATGCATTACCTCCCGATGAGTGCCGAGGACCTGAAGCCCTATCTGGACCTCTTTGTGGAGCAGAAAAAGCTTGTCTATGACGAAGGCAAGTACTGGTTCCTGTGCCGCTGACGGCCATAGGGAGACATAGAAGGCCCTAGGGACGGGATGCTGAATATCCGGATTGGTGCTATCCAGGGCTG
>JARRRH010000220.1:0-4745 GCA_037380925.1 Deltaproteobacteria bacterium
CCTTTGGTCAGGCACGTTTTTCCACTGCCCAATTCCCCCGCAAGGGCGAGCACATCCCCCTCCTTCAATAAGGCACCGAGCCTGCGTCCCAGCTGGATCGTTTCGGCTTGGGATGCCGTTGTAATCGTAAGGGAATGTGTTTTCAAGGGGTCATTCATCTTCATTCCTGTCCAAAAACGGTCTCGCGATGTTGCAGGGGTATGGGGGTCAGACCCCCATGCCCCTGCCTTGGCGGTGCAAGAAAAAGGGACCTGTATTGTGAGTAAAATCACCCATTGTGTCAAAACAAACACTTATGCAACTAAAAAGCTCATTTCAAACTTATTTTGGACACCAGTGATTCATCCTATAAGGAACGCCATGAGGTGGGATCGCCATTCCAAGAGGCGTCACAAAGGGTGGTAGAAGTCCGCGTGGGGCGGCCCGGCTTCCAAAGGCCATTCATTCCGCGCAAGAGCAGCGGTCAATGTTGGGACCGCGTCCAGCAGTTCTCCGGCCAGCATGCCGAACTGTCCCATGTTTTCTCCGAGGAAGTCTGCTGCCAGGCCGTGAATGTAAGTCCCGCTCAAGGCGGCCTTCGCCAAGGGCCAGCCTCTTGCGGCGAATCCGGCAACAAGTCCGGTGAGAACATCGCCCGTGCCCCCGCTTGACAGAAGGGGGTTTCCGGTCGGGTTTACAAAGACGCGTCCCCCAGGTTCCGCAACCAGGCTTCGCGCGCCTTTCAGAATCAAGAAACATCCTTGCTCCTGAACGAATTTTTCGGCCGTTCCGATCCGGTCCGCCTGAATCTGCCCCGTTGTCATGTCCAACAGTCGCGCCATTTCACCCGGATGGGGGGTAAGGATAGTTTTTTCTCCAACCGCAGCGAGGACTTCCAAGTGACCGGCCAGGGCGTTGAGGCCGTC
Source organism: Deltaproteobacteria bacterium (assembly GCA_037380925.1). Classification (GTDB taxonomy): domain Bacteria; phylum Desulfobacterota; class DSM-4660; order Desulfatiglandales; family HGW-15; genus JARRRH01. Next base: position 906 of record JARRRH010000220.1, read on the forward strand.
AGCATCGATCACCATGGTCAATGGGCAGCTGTCCACAATGCGCCTAACCAGCGCGGTGGTTTCTGCGTTGGTGGACAGTCCGGGGCCAAGAGCCAAAGCGGTTTTCCCTTCCATCAATCGACGAATGGCTTCTTCCGCTGCCAGGGAAAGACTGCCGTCATCCGTTTCCGGCAGAGGAGTGGTCATGGCCTCCGTGAGCTTGTTCTCAAGGATAGCGTTCAGACTTCTGGGTACACCGAGGGTAACAAGGCCTGCCCCGGCTCGCAAGGCACCGACGGCTGTCATGGTGGCAGCGCCGGTTTTCCCTGTTGACCCGGCGAGCACAAGGAGGTGACCCCGATTTCCCTTGTGAAGATCCGGTTTGTCAGCTCTGAAAAGGTCGCTGAAATCATCCGGTTCGACAAGGTGATATGTGGGCCGAATTCGCTCGGTTACAGCGTTTGGGATCCCGATGTCAATCCTGGTCAGGCGACCGACGAGCTCCGCGCCGGGAAAGAGGAGTTGTCCGACTTTGGGGAACCCGAAAGTGACCGTCAGTTCAGCCTTGACGGCATTTCCCATGATCTGCCCCGTATCGGCGTTCAGTCCGGAAGGGGTGTCAATGGCCATGACAGGTTTTCTTGAGCTGTTCACTTCATCTATCACCCGGGCGTAAAACCCCCGGACAGGCGCATTGAGTCCCGTTCCCAAAATACCATCTATAATGAAGTCGCACTGATCGAGAAGGGACTGATGGGTTTGCCATTCCTTTTCGGCTGGAACTTCCCGGACTTCGAGCCCCATGGTCCGGATCAGATCGAGATTTATCAGAGCATCACCGGATATCTTTTCCAACGGCGCCAGCACGAGGACGGTCATCTTGAAACCCTTGTTATGAAGATATCTGGCCATGACATACCCGTCACCACCGTTATTCCCTGGGCCGCAAAGTACAGCAATACGGGTGAGGGCAGAGGGTTTAAAATGATCCAGGAACAGCCGGGTGGCTCCTCGAGCGGCATTTTCCATGAGAACCACGCCGGGAATCCCCATCTCATGAATGGTCAACCGGTCCATCTCCTGGATTTCAGCAGATTTCACCAGTCTCATCACCACTCTCCAATATCACGGTAGCCATCCCATATTGTCCCTCGTCCGAGAGGCTCAGGTGAAGGCGCGTAATTTTTTTCTCGCAGCAGATTTCCAGTGAGCGGCCCTGGAGTCTCAGGCCGGGTTTTCCGCCCGAGAAATGAAAGACTTCGATGTCACGCCATCGAAGACCCTTTCGCATGCCCAGACCGAGGGCCTTGGAAAACGCCTCCTTGGCGGCAAAACGAAGAGCGAAAGACGAGGGGGGATGGGATCTTTGGAAGCAGGTTCTTGCTTCTTTCTCCGTGAACACTCTTCGAATGAAGCGCTCACCCCAGCGTTTCAGCACCGCCTCTATCCGAGGTATGCTGACCAGGTCAACGCCGATCCCGTAAATCATACGAAATGCCTGATTTCAAGTGGCTAAAAGACCATCACGAAAACACGAAACGAGCTAAAGAAGCATTCGATAGCAATTGAAATAAGATAACGCGGACTTTCATATGGCTATTATCTTAGGTTCTCGGCGGAGCCGGGATGGCTGTTCCCGCGTTTGAGGCGCAAGGTATAAGGCATAAGGCTCGCCGCAAATCGAACATCCAAATGAAAGTTCCTTGCGCCTTAAGCCCTTAGCCTTACGCCGTTCGCTGATATCGCCCTGAGGGGAATGGCCGTCCCTGGCGAAAGCCTCCTCCTTTAAAGCGAAGATTGGTTAAAATCGCCGAACCAGATCAACCATGTCTTTGACGGCTTTTTCAAAACCTGTGATGACCGCCCTGGCCACGATGCTGTGGCCTATGCTGTATTCCTTAATCTTCGGAAGCTCTCTGAATCGTCTGATGTTGACGTAGTTCAGACCGTGGCCGGCACTGATGCCGAGGTTGAAGGCGAAAGCGCTTTCAACCGATTCCCCTATCCGGGCAAAACGCTTCAGGGCTTCGGACTCGGAACCGGCCTCCGAGTAATGACCGGTATGGATTTCCACAATATCCGCACCCACCTTATGGGCCGCCTCTATCTGTCCGGGGTCCGGGTCGATGAAAAGGCTGACCTCTATCCCTTTCTCTTTCAATTCCTGGACTGTTTTCCTGTAGTGATCGGGATTGGCCCTCACGTCGAGGCCTCCTTCAGTGGTGAGTTCTTCCCTTTTTTCCGGTACCAGGGTGACCAAATCGGGCTTGACATCCCGGGCAATGTTCACCATTTCAGCCACAGCGGCCATTTCCATGTTCAGCCTGGTTTTCACGACCTGGCGAAGGAGGCGCAGATCTCGGTCATTGATGTGCCGTCTGTCTTCTCGTAGGTGGCAGATAATGCCCTCCGCACCGGCCAGTTCAGCGATACCCGCAGCCAATACAGGATCCGGCTCACGGATGCCCCTGGCTTGACGAACGGTCGCCACATGATCCACATTCACGGCTAGCCGTGCCATTCCTTCTAACCTCCTTTATAAAATCGCCCCGCGATTTTATTCGTTGATCAGCTCGAGGAGCCGCTCCTCTTCCTTTCTCATTTGTTCCGCTTCCCCGGGAGAGCGCTCATGATCATAGTTCAGAAGATGCAGGATACCGTGAATCAGCAATCGATCCAGGGTTTCCTCCAAGGATTCTCCCAGCGCCTCGGACTCCCTCAGGGCGGTATCCAGTGAGATGACAACATCGCCCATCATGCTGGATTCCACATGAGGCGGCGGCCCTCCTGCCATGGGGAAAGCCAGAACATTGGTTGGGCCTCCCCTTCCAAGATAACGGTGATTGAGATCTGCGATGTGCTCGTCGTCGGTCAGCAGAACGCTCAACTCACCGTCACGACAGCCCAAGTCTTCTAAGACCTTCTTCAGTTTCCGCTTTATCTTCTGATTTCTTAGCCCCGGAATCTTGTGTCGCAGCGCGATTTGTATTTCCATTTTTTGCCTTTTTTGGTGTTTTTGCAACGATCTCGGGGTATTCGATTCGGTGGTGAAAAATGCCGCTCAGGGTCTTGTTAAAACTCTTCGCGATCTCGTGGAGATCCTTCAAGGTAAGTTCGCATTCATCCAGCTGTCCGTCCGAAAAGGCTTTGTTGATGATCTTCTGAACCATGCCCTGGATGCGCGCCGGGGTGGGATCTCCCAGAGACCTGGATGCGGCCTCTACCATATCCGCCAACATGACCAGTCCGGCTTCCTTGGTCTGAGGCCTCGGTCCGGGATATCGGAAGTCCTCCTCTTTTATTTCCGTGGACTTGCTTCCCCTGGAGATCATCCGGTGCTTTGCCTTTTGGTAGAAGAAAGAGATGAGGCTGCTTCCATGGTGCTGTTGGATGATGTCAATGATTTCCCGCCCGAGCTTGTGCCTCTTGGCCAGCTCCACGCCGTCTTTTACATGGGAGATCAAGATGAGACTGCTCATGGAAGGAGCCAGCCTTTCGTGTCTGTTTTCGTTCCCCGTCTGGTTTTCTACAAAGTAAAGGGGTTTTCTCATTTTTCCAATGTCGTGGTAATAAGCACTCACTTTGGCAAGAAGCGGGTTTGCCTGCACAGCTTTGGCCGTAGCCTCCACCATGTTGCTGATGATGACGCTGTGGTGGTAGGTGCCCGGTGCCTGTACCATCAGGTCCCTCAAAAGGGGCTGGTCGAGGTTTCCCAGTTCGAGAAGTTTAATGTCCGTGGTGAACCCGAAGGACAGCTCTATGAGAGGAAGAATGCCGGTGGCGATGACTCCGGAAAGCAGTCCGCCAAATAACCCGCAGACTGCTGCGGTCAGGGATTCCAAGGAGTAAAGTGAACCATAG
>JARRRH010000221.1:0-5072 GCA_037380925.1 Deltaproteobacteria bacterium
AGAGAGTCTTAGACCGTAAGAAGAGGCCGGACTGCGAAGCTCTTTTCCGGAATGAAAACACAGTGCCATCGGAGAAAAGGCGGAGCTCAGCTCCGCCTTTCATTTATCTTAGAAACGACCTGATGTCATAGCTCTTCGGCGTCATCGACACCTGGACAGCGCCTAATTCATCGATTCGGAAAATCCGGCACCCCAACCCTTGAAGCCTGCGGAGCGTTTGTGAATCAGGAAACCGAAAAGGGTTGCCGCTCCCGCATGAAATGATGCACGCATGGGGCCGCACTTGGCTGAGGAAAGCTTCCGAGCATGAACTCCCACTCCCATGGTGAGGCGCAAGGAGGATATCGCTGTCGAGCAAAGATCCAGCCCGTTTTACCAATGTTTCTTCACCCAGTCTTTCCACATCCCCGGGAAAAAGGCAGGAGGTTTCACCATAAGACAGTTTTAGAACGAGCGATCTGTCATTGGGGTTCATCTTCCTTGTCATGCCTGAGCCGTCACCGCCCGACGGCGGATGGAGCAGGTTGATTTTCACTCCTGAGATATCCTTTTCCCCTTTCCAGTTTTTGGGGCAGACCTTGCGAATCCCTCTCGCCTCCCGTCTGGGGGTGAGACAAGACAACGTAATCGATGCGGCGAATCTTTGAGCGGAACAGAAAGGGCGCAACCACGCTTTTGCCCACGTCAAAGTCACCTCTGGAGAAGCCGCCCCCGTCGATGATCATTTTCTCTCTTCCTGGAAACTGGACCACTGCAGCGTTGCCCTGCCCCACATCGAGGTATGTAATCTTCAACTCCTCATTGAACTGGTTTTTATAGATCCAATAGGAGACGTCCAGGCCTGTAAGAAAAAGAAGAACGATCAGGCATCCCTTGGCCCACATCCAGCGTTTCAGAAAAAACAAAGACCCAAGGACCGCATAGAAAAGCCCGATTTCAAGGCCGTTCGGCGTTACCACCCACAGGTCGGCCCACTGCAAACCGGACCAAAATTGAATAATGCCCACGATTCGATTCATTCCCCACGCGCTCGCTTCGAGACACACATGAGCCACTGTGGAGGAAAAAGGCAGCATGACCGTGGACAGCAGGCCAAGTGGCAACACCCAGAACCCCAAAATCGGCACAACCGTCAAATTGGCTGGAAGGGCGACCAGCGACAGACGATGAAAGTAAAATACCGTGATCGGTAGGAGAAAAACCATGGCGGACAGGGTGACGGCAACAAGCCCCATCCCGTAGAGATGGAAACGATAGACCAAACCCCGGGGTCTCAGAGGAAGAGCGGCCGCCAGCATACGGTGAAAGCCCGGCGCCAGCCACAGGATCCCTACAACGGCAATGAAAGAGAGCTGAAAGGAGATGCTGAAGGCGGCATGGGGGTCCACGGCCAGAATCGCCAGGGCGGCCAGCGCCAGGGTCGACCAAACCTCCTTCTCGCGTCCCCACACAATGGAAAAGAGAAAAGCAAGGGCCATCATCATGGCCCTTTGGCTGGACACCTGAAAGCCGGCAAGACACGTGTAGGCCGCAACAGGAAAACAGGTCAGGAGCGCCGCCACCTTCCGGACATCTGTGCAAAGCGTCAAACGATAAGAAAGAGACAAAATCCCCTTGAAAAGCGCAAAAGAGATCCACGCCACCAAACCGATGTGAAGACCTGACACGGCCAAGACGTGCGCCACTCCGGCGACCTGAAAAGGTTCTCTCAGGGTCCGGCCGATATCCTGCCTTTCCCCTAGAACAAGGGCTTTCAAAAGAGCAGCGTCTTGGGCTGAGAGGTTTTCGTTGAAAAACAGCCGAATCGGTTTTCGCAAGGATTCTACAAATCCCATAGGGAAGCCTAAGGACCCCCGGCCCATGGGGACAATACGCCGTCCATCCGATACAGAAGCAGCGCAGGAGAGCCCACGGAGCCGCATGGCCCGTTCATAATCGTACCTCCCTGGGTTATTGAAATTTTTGAAAGCCCTCAAACGGGTTTGGAAGAAAATTTTGTCTCCTGGCGAAAAGGGGCCGGTGTGCCCGTAAATGGTTACCGCCACTCTCTCCCGAGTCTCCATCCTGCCGCCCTCAAAGATCACCTCATCGGCTCTCACCACAATTCTGGACGGATCCCGGTTGACAGCGGATGGCTCGACTACCGTGCCTACGACAGTCACCGCTGCTCGATCCCTCGCCAGAGGAAGGAGTTCCGACGGATGGTAACGGCATAGCTCCAAGAGAAGACCCACAAAAAAGAAGAGAACCGTGAAGGAAATGATTCGCCGTCGGGAAGAAACGAAAAGGCAGAAAAACAGCGCAGTGGTCACAGCCATGAGGAGGGGTAATGTAAGAAAAGAGGGGTGAGAGAAACCCAATTCCCCTGTGATGATCCCTGCCAAAAAGGCCATCAGAATGGGAATGAGTGGACGGCGAGCCATATCAGGTCTTTTCTCGCCAGACCTTGGCACCCAGCCCCCGAAACTTCGAGTCCAGAGCTTCATACCCCCTGTCGAGGTGATATATCCGGTTCACCTCCGTCCTCCCTTCTTCAGCCATCAGCCCCGCAAGCACCAGGCAAGCACTGGCCCGAAGATCGGTGGCCATTACCGGAGCCGCGAGCAGGCGCTTTTTGCCGCGGACGAGGGCTTGGTTCCCATGAATCTTGATGTCGGCACCCATCCTGCGGAGTTCGCTCACGTGGATAAACCGGTTCTCAAAAATGGTTTCTCGAATGCTGCTGGAACCCCTGGCGATACACATGAGCGCCATGAACTGGGCTTGGAGGTCGGTGGGAAATCCGGGAAAGGGCATAGTCTCGATATCGACACTTTCAATGGGATCGACCCCCCGAACAAGAAGCCCGCCCCCGGACTCCTTGATCTCGGTTCCTACCTCTTGGAGTTTTTCGATCACCGCCGCCAAGTGATCCTGCCGGCACCCTTCGATAAGGACCTCCCCCCGGGTCATGGCTGCGGCAACCATGAAAGTCCCTGCCTCGATCCTGTCCGGAATAATCCTATGTTTCGGTGTCGGTTTGAGTTCCTTCACGCCCTCAATCACAATGGTGTCCGTGCCGTCCCCTTCGATTTGGGCGCCCATACTGCGCAGGATCTTAGCAAGGTCCCTCACCTCAGGTTCTTTCGCCGCATTCTCCAACACACTCCGCCCCTCGGCCAACGCAGCAGCCATCATGACATTCTCTGTCCCTGTCACCGTGGGGACGTCGAAAAAGATCCTCGCTCCCTTAAGCCGGTCCGCCGTGGCGTTGATATACCCGAGCTCCAAGTACATGTCCACGCCCATGGCCACCAACGCCCTCAGGTGAAGGTTGATGGGTCGCGCCCCAATGGCGCATCCGCCCGGCAAGGAGATTGTCGCTTTGCCCAGGCGGGCCAAAAGGGGACCGAGTAAGAGAATGGACGCCCGCATGGTTTTAACCAATTCGTAGGGTGCGATGTGATCGGTCATGCTGTCCGTGTTCACCGTGAGCCCGCCGTTTTTCTCTTCGAAAACCGCCCCCATTCCCGCCATGATGGTCATGATGGTTCGAATGTCCCTGAGACGGGGTATGTTTTCAAGCCGGTGCAGACCCCCGCTGAGTGCACAAGCCGCAATAACCGGAAGCGCTGCGTTTTTCGCGCCACTCACTTTCACGCGACCCCTGAGCGGAACCCCTCCTTCCACAACTATTTTATCCATAAAGCGAAGTCCTTGATGTTTTTTCCTTCTGTGATTGGTTTATCTCATGGATCGTGGTATTTTTCAAGAAAGGGTCGGGAATGGAAACGCGATTTGTAGCGGATGTTATGTTGGGCAGGCTGGCCAAATGGCTAAGGGTTCTGGGATATGATACCCATTACCAATCTCATTATCCCTTGGATGGGCTCACCCGTTTTGTTCAAGAACGCCGTATGCTCCTGTCCCGGCGACCCCGCATAGTGGAGAGCCACCCGGACGGGCTTTTCCTGCACTCAGACCGCCTGACAGAGCAACTCCTGGAAATGAAAGATAAAAGCGTCATCACCGGCGACCGGTCTAAGTGCTTTACCCGGTGCTTACGCTGCAACGTCCTCCTAAGGAAAACGTCGGCCGACACGGCCCGGGATAACGTTCCAGAATATGTGTTCTATGAAAATGCGGGAAGCATTCGGTTCTGTCCCTCTTGTGGCCGATATTTCTGGCCGGGAACCCACCGTATCCGGATGGAAAAGCAGTTAGAAAAATGGGGCCTATAACGTCCGGGCTCTTTCATAAGGCTAAGTTATTGCCAAAAAAGAAAAAAGGGCATCACCAGTGAGGGTGTGCCCTCCCGTTCTGATTTCGCCCGGATGAGATACAGCTTCAGAGGGTTACTTTCTCTTCCTTCTGGCCGTTGCTCTCCTCTTTTTGGCTGCCGCTTTCCTTTTGGGCCGGGCCTTCGCTTTTTTGGGCTTGGACTTTGCCGCAACTTTAGCTTTCTTGAGCTGCGATTCCAATGTTTTCACTTTGTTCTTTACAGCATTGACTTCTTTGTTAAGCTTTGTCAGTTTTTTCTTTGCCTGCCCCATCCTGTACTGGATTTGTTTAACAGTCGCCATAATCTCTCCTTTCTTGTTGCTTTAATTAAGATCGTCTTTGGAGAGTTACAATATATTATAAACAATAAAAAGTCAAGAAAATTTACGCGTGCGATTGCAAATATAAATTAAACTATAATAAGTGATTCTCCATGGAGTCTTCTAACAATCATAGCATTTAAGATGCCTCTTTTTGGATTTATAGTGTCCCTGCATAATAAATGAACAAGAATGAACCACCTTGAAAACCTTTGTGGAGCGCGCTTCTCGCCGATTTCACCCGGCGGCGCCGGCCACCCCGGAAGCCCCTGTTTCTCCCGTTGATTTCCCGGTCCCTTGCTCCAAAACACCGGGTCGGCGCCTGAAACTTCCCCAAAAAAATTCTCTCTTCGATTATGATTTTTTTCTCTCCCGGTGCAGGGATGGTTCGAGCTTGACATCATGCATATAAATCTCTTAACTGGTTTGATAGGACACCAGCTAGAGAAACCCGTTCAGACATTCCTGTCCAAAAACGGTTTAGCGATGTTG
>JARRRH010000222.1:0-4734 GCA_037380925.1 Deltaproteobacteria bacterium
CTTTTCGCTTTTGCGGTCTCCATGATCATGGGACTTGCGAGTGTGAAGAGCAAGCATAGGGCGGACACGATCATCGGCGTCATGTGGGCTGTGGGCATGGCCCTGGGAATTATTCTCATAGACCTTACCCCCGGCTACAATGTGGATCTCATGAGCTACCTTTTTGGCAGCATTCTTTCCGTTCCCCAAATCGACCTCTGGTACATGCTTACACTCGACATCGCTGTTCTGCTGATTGTTTTTTTGTTTTACAAAGAGTTCATTGCCATGTCCTATGACGAGGAGTTTTCCTTTGTGGTAGGTATTCCTGTGAAAGCCCTCTACTTTGTTTTGCTCGCCATGATCTCTCTTTCTGTGGTCATGATTATCCGCGCTGTGGGGCTCATCCTGGTTATTGCCCTCCTGACCATACCGCCGTATATCTCCGAAAAGTACACCACCTCGCTCGCCAAAATGATGGCCCTGTCTTCATTGTTGGGGGTCCTTTTTACCATGGCAGGGTTGTGGTTTTCCTACCACTACAATCTCTCCTCAGGGGCAACGATCATCATGGTGGCCGGACTGGCTTTTTTCATATCCCTGGGTATCGATGCTTTGAGCCATCGTTTCACCGTAGCACGCGAAGCTTAGGGAAGAAACTTCTACCGAAAGAAATCCGCGGCAAAACGGGGCAGCGTAAAGGAAGCCCGGTGGATGTCCGGGGAGTAATATCGCAATCCTTCTAGACGAGCTGCCCTGGTTTCATCCAGGCCTCGGAAGGGATCCCGCTTAAGCGAACAAAAGAAAAAACCGATTAAGCCGCTGGGATAAGTGGGGACAAGCGTATTGTAGTAACCTACCTTGGCGTAAAGCTCCCGGGCAAAGGCATAGACCCCTTTGATCACCTGCCCATGAAGATAGATGGATTCACACTGGGTTACGGCAATGCCTTGGTCCGAAAGAGTTTCTTTCATGTCCTGGTAGAAAGGTTTTTGGAACAGGATTTGGCCGGGACCCACGGGGTCGGTTGAATCAACAATGATGACCTCATAGGCGTTGGGGTGTTGTGTCACATATTTCGCACCGTCTTCATAGAAAATCGTGACCCGAGGATCCTCAAAGGATGAGCCAAGAGAGGGTAAGTATTCTTTACATGCATTCACCACGGCTTCATCAATTTCGCAGACATGGACCATTTCCACTTCATGGTGTTTGAGCACCTCCCGAGCCGTGCCCCCGTCTCCGCCACCAATAATCAGGACCCTTGAGGGTTTTGGATGCACCAGAAGCGCTACATGGCTGATCATTTCGTGATAGGCGAATTCATCATACTCCGTCAGCATGGTGATTCCGTCAATGGAGAGCATCCTACCCAACTTTTCAGTTTCCAGAATGGCAATCTCCTGGTATTTTGATCGGGCGTGATACAGGACATTCTTGATTTTGATGTGGAGCGCGCATCCTTGCCCGAATTCGATGCTGTCCTGATACCACAGGTCCATGATCTGATCTTTTTGGGGATCAAAATTCACCAGGCTAATGTCTTCTTCTTTGTTTCGGCTCATGGTGTATACCTTCTGGGTTTGATAATCGATGCGCTTACGCAAAAGTCACGCGCTTGCACGTGGGACTCCACAAGAGTCCATGTCCGCGGGCAATATACGAGAAGATGGAAGGCAGGTCAACAGGAAACTGGGGGAAACAGATCCTAGTGACAACCTTTCTTAAGGGAAACGGAGGACCCTATGAAATGGGACATCTTTTCAGGGAGAAAAAGAGAGAAGGCCGGCACCTTGAGAGACGACATTGAGAAGTTGATAAAGGGCATTGAGCGATTTGCTCCGAGGCAGTACCGCTCTGAGAGGGAGATGCATTACTACAACTATCAAATGATGGATCTTTATTTGGCTCCACTTTTTGCACTTCTGGAGACCATATTGGAGGGGAAGGATAGGGCGAAGGAACTAGGGGAAAGTACGTTCACGGGCGAGTTGTTTTTGAAGCTTAAAGACTTTTATGACCCGAAGGGGAAGCTGGCGCTTGAAGAGGCACTTCAGGATCTGAACCTAAAGAGGAGACTTCAGCAACTCTTAGTCATCTTCTACAACAGAAAAGAAATGACCACAGGTGAACTCAACAAATCCCTTGCGCACTTGATGCGCCAATGATATGTTGAAATTTGGAATAGAAGGAGGCGTATCGCATATTATGGCTAGACACAAAAAGATCGAACGCAAGAGGGAACTGGAACGTCGGCGCAGGCGAAGAAAAAAGCGGCTGAAACAGCGAGCCAAGGAAAAAGAAGGAGGATGAACGTCTCGGCGAAAGGCTTGATGTAGGAGTCGGGCCCCTCTTGATGGAGGACGCTTGTTTTTGGCTGAGGCGCCTTTCTCCCCGTAATCCGCCTCCGTTTAACAAAATGTGGGCAAAAGGAAAGGAAATTGCGAAGCGGAATGGGGGCCCGTGAAAGCCAGCAAATCACCAGCAGGCACAATCCCACCTTTAGAAAGCTTTTGAAGCTCCTCACCGGGCAGGGCATGAAACGGTATGGCCAAGCGCTTATTGCCGGCCCGAAACAAGTAAACGAGATATTGAAGGATTTCCCGGACCGGGCGGTCGCGATAATTGTAAATAAGAATGAGCCTGTTTCCCGCCGAAAAGTGCCGGAAAGCGCTCCAAAGGTTTATCTTTCACCAAGCCTGTTCAAAGAGCTGGATGTTTACGGTACAGACCGGCCTCTCCTCATTGTGCGGGTTGACCCTTTCCCTCAGTGGAATCCCAAAGATTCATCCAAAGGGTGCACTCTGTATGTTCCTTTTCAAGATCCCGTGAACGTGGGGGCGGTAATTCGGTCCGCAGCCGCATTCGGCGTCTCCCGGCTCGTGCTGCTCAAAGAGTGCGCCCATCCCTTTCACCATAAGTCCACAAGGGCTGCTGGAACCGCTTTCCTGAGGATTCCCTTATTTCAGGGCCCTTCCATCAAAGAGGTGCCCAAATCTAGGACTCCCGTAATCACCCTTTCCCCAAATGGACAAGACATTGGCCGATTCCGGTTTCCGGCTGCCTTTGGCCTGCTTCCCGGCCTGGAAGGGCCGGGACTTCCCGCGAACTTGAAGGGACTGACGGCATTGTCCATCCCCATGTCACCCGGCATGGAGTCTCTGAATGCGGCGACCGCCACCGCCGTCGCCCTCTACGTCTGGCAGAACAAGAAGAAGGGATAGGGAAAATGCGGAATAATGGAATGTTGAGTAGTAACCAAGGCCTTTAGCCCTTCACTTTTTCTCCATTATTCCAGCTTTCCAGTATTCCAAAATTCCGGTGAGCGTCAAGCGAACCCATTTCTTCCTTGACAAGGGATGCCCAGCAATTATTATTTCTTTACACAAATTCCCAGAAATAAGCCAATTATGCCCTCGGATGGCACGGGGTGCTGGGTTCCATTGTGTTGGAAGTCCCACAGAGCGGGACGCTGTATGAAATCGCGCAGTGATTTCATGAAAGGAGAGAATTCCATGACTTCAAAAACAAAAAAGGCCAAAGCGGTCCGAAAATGGAAGAGTAAACCCAACAAGAAGAACCTCAAGGCGCATGAAAAGCGGATTGAGCGGAATGCTGAGATCTTGAAGGAACTTGCGGCTAAGGACGCCAAGTGAGTCGACTGGGTAGAAACCCGTTCTAGAGTTGTTTTTGCACAAGTTTGAGCATTTCCTCCTCAAAAGCATCCGCCATTTTTTCCCAGGAAAAATTTTCTTCCACAAATTTGCGGCATTCCAAGGGGCTAAAGTGGAATGCTTCCGGGTGCTCAACTGTTTCCTCCAGTTTCGCCTTTATCTCTCGCCATCCGGTACCTTCAAAGATCAGTGTCCTGTCAAATTTCTCCAGTGTCTCCGGTATACCGCCCACCGGGGTTCCCAAAACCGGTGTGCCGCTGGCCATGGCTTCCAGAATGACGAGACCGAAACCTTCCAGGCTCCTAGTGGGGAGGGCAAAGAAATCAGCGGCCTGGTAAAGCCCGGGGAGTTCTTGGTCCGAGACATGACCCAGAAGCCGGATACATTCTCGGAGATTGTTTTTTTCCACCATAGAAACGAGGCTCTCTTTTAACACGCCTTCACCCCCAATCAGCAATAAGGCTTTGCTTCTCAAAACATGACTTTTGTTAAAGGCTTGGATCAGACTCTCCAGGCCCATACGGGGAACCAGATTCCGGATGGTCAGAAATACAGTCCTACCCATCGATAGATCAGCCGCTTCTTTGGCGGCCTTTTTCCCATCCCGGGGCAACTGAAAGCGATCCAGATCAACACCCGCGGGGATCCTTTTGATCCTGTCTTCAAGACAACCATGGAGCTCCACAGCTCTGCTTCCCATGTAATCACTTAGAACGAAGATCCTTGAGGCTTTGGATATGACGTGTCTCTCCGCCCACTTCATCAACGAAGCGACGGCATTTGCTCCCACCGCCGTTTTGCCTTCCTCTTTTTCCTTTTTGATCAGGAACTCCTCATGCCAGGGCGAATGAAAAAAATGGACCATTGGTATGTTCCTGAGAGGTCGAAACAGAATGGGCCCCACGGCAACGAGGCTCTGATGAACGCAACAAAGATCAAACGTGATGTCACGCCACAACTCTTTGGAGAGGCTGAGACTGTTCTTGATCTCCGCAAAAATCAAGCCCATGGATTCGTGCAATGGTATTGGAAAGCGATGAATGGTAATAAGATTGTCATCCAGTTCTTCGCGCGCAGAGAG
>JARRRH010000223.1:0-4729 GCA_037380925.1 Deltaproteobacteria bacterium
CCTCTTTCCAGCGCGGGATAGACTTCCGGGACAGGAATAAAGACTGGAGAAGCGCCGAGTATCTTCAAGCTTTCCTCGACATATGGATTGGTAGCGCGAATCTTCATACCTTCAAAATCCCGGAGGGTCTTGACCTCCTTTTTTCTGGTAAAGATCTGACCCGGTGCATGAACATACAACCATAGCACTTTCACATCCTTAAATTCATCCTGCATGTACTTGTCATAGGCTTTCCAAAGAGCGACGGACGTTTGCTCAGCTGTAGTGACCATAAAGGGGAGCCAAAAGACAGAGAGTAACTGAAAGCGGGCCGGGGTATACATAGGATTTGTAAGGGCAATGTCACATACTCCCTTGACCGCCATTTCATAGTGGTCTGCTGCCTTTCCCAGTGCTTGTCCCGGAAACAACGAAATTTTCAGCCGGCCACCTGTTAGCTGGTTAAGCTTTTTTGCCCATGGCTGGATCACCATCGTGTGCTGGGGATGTGGCGGGGGCCAAGGCGAGGAAAACTTCAGGTCGATTGTTTCAGCTAGAGACGTGTCAATGAAATAGGTCATCCCTACGAAAAGTACCATCACACAAACAAAAACTGCCAGCGGTCTCATTTTCATTTTACTATCCTCCTTTTTTAAAGTGAAAGTGTTCAACTGCGCTCCTAGCCTGTATCCTCAACAGGCAATATAAGATGGCATTTCCAGAAGCTTCTTCCCCACGCGTAGCTTGGCCTTGGAGGACCAGGAGAAGCCTTCAAAGGGTTTCCTCTCGTTTACCTTCCATCTTTCATGAGGCATTTTGGAAAAACGTGGGAGTTGAATCATTCAGAATACGGACTAACTGTTCGACAGATAATCCGAAGTCTAGTGGTACATAAATCAGGCCGGTTTTTGCACAGGCAAAAAATGCTCTCCAAATACTCTATGGAGTTATAAGCCAATATGGCAATGCGGTCTCCTCTTCTGCCCCCAGGTCAACCAGAGCGTTTGAGAAACGATTTGCAGGCTCATTTAGCTCTCTCCAAGTCAATTCTCTTGGTGAATCTACCACAGCCTTTTTGTTGAGACAGTACTTGGCATTCAGTGGCAGGACAAGGCAACCTCACACAGCCTCCTCCCAGAGCTAATCCATTAACCGGACAATTACGACTTTATTGAATCTCTCAATTTTCAAGAGCACTTGTTGTGTGCCGGTCGACAGGTGGGCGATAAGAACTTCCTTTTTCAGTTTCGGACTGTATGAGATTTCGCCTTGTGTGTCAAGGGTAAAGCACGGATGATGTGGTAGTTCTTTGTTTTACCTGGAAATCAGATTGATTGGGGGAGCACAGTCGCCTCCCCATCCCGACCTCCGAGATCAGGCGGGCCTATCGACAGCCTCAGGGTCGAGATTGCCAAATGGCACCTATGAGGTCCTCCCGTTAGAAGATAACCTCTTTTTTTGGTCTGGGACATCCCGCCTTCCAAGGCGGGAAGACACGGGTTCGATTCCCGTTGGGACTGCCAAATAATTTCAAAGGGTTAGCTTTTTGCGGCCAGTTCCTTTTTTAGTTTTGCGGGAATTTTCGGAGAAATTTTTGAGGTTTTTGATTTCAAACAGCCTTATGACCTTCTTGGTATCGGTATAGCTTCCTTCAACATAAACTTCGGTGGTTGTCTGTCTTTGATGGCGTAAAACCCGCTGGACTTTTACCGACCCAACCTTATTGAACGACGGGGAGTTTTTGCTTTAAGTTCTCCGCTATTTTTCTGACCGTTGCCTTATGGGCATCTCTCCCGATAGTGAAGGAGCGAGGTTCCCAGTCTATCTCCTGAAGGTTCTGGGTAACTTCGGGGAGCAAGTCCCAAGGGAGGGAGAGTATTATCATCCCTTCCGGAAAAAGCTGCCTTGCCTTCATCCCGAAACCAAAGCCGCTAACGGTGAAATTTATCCGGCCGGTGACATAGGGGTAGACTAACATCCAGGCACATCCCATGACCGGTGTGCCCTGTGCCGACCACACCCGGCCGCTACTGTAACTGTTAGCCCGGAGGATAATTTCGGCCTGGCTGACTTCGGCGGTGACGATTAACACGTCCGGGTCGAAGGTGAGCTTATCCAGCGGGGCGAGGGCGACGTAGTTGACCGTTCCTTTGTCTATCCGGGGTACCTGGGGATAGAGCCGCTTGTTGGCCCGAGCTTCCTTGTATATGTTCAGTTCGGGGCCAACCATACCACTTTCGAAGACCGATTCACTTTCCACCATACCCAGCAGCAGTGGGCCGACGCAGGTGAAATTATCGCTAGCGACATAAAAGGCTTTGCCTTGGTGGGACTCTGCGAGCATCTCGCAGAAATCCAGAATTTTATCCAGTTTTTCCAACCCCTCCGGCTTAATCGCCAGGTACTTCACCCCTATCGGGGGGATCTCAAAATCAAACTTCCTGAATATGGTCAGGTCCTTCTGAACATTGCTCATCATATTCTCCTTTCAGCTATTTATAGACTCGTTAATCTTTGGTGGCCTTCACAGTATAAAGTACAAAGAAACCGGAGGAGCCCTTTGCAAGGCGATCACAATATAATGATAAGAACTCTGTTTTTGTGAGAGAGACTGTAGGCAGGTTGTGATTGTGTGTCAAGCACAAACTTCCCACGACCTTCCTTAAGCGGCATGAGGCCCAAGCACGGCTAGGCGTGAAAAGCATTTCACTCGAGGTGAACCTAGGGGAGACAGGATTAACGAAATAGCCATGGTGCAACCATGACTTGAGCATAATACCGGTTTGGCCTGCTTCCGGTTTCTTTGCAATATACCTCACATTCATTTAGGCTACATCGGCGCCGTGGATATATTACCCCGGAAAAACAGCGACGCAAGAGATAGCTCGACTTCATGCAGCGAATACGAAATTCTTTCGCTAAGAAGTGCTGAACGTACCGTTTAAATTTAATGGGGGCAAAGGCTTTATTAACCATAGCATCGAGCGCATCCTGTCGGAGGTTCCGATTTAGGCCCCTTTTCAAAGTGCGCAGCCCAGCCCTGATTTTCGATGGAAGATATCACTTGACAAGCAAAAACAACTCCACTATAGGTTCAACGAAATTATGGTCTTATCACACGATCTTCACAACAAACTTTTATAGAAGGAGGTTAAAATGAGAGGGAGAAAATCAGTGTTATTATTCAGCAGGGTCTATCTAGTATTGTTAATGGCAGTATTTTTTCTCATCGCACCTTCTACTAAATCATACTCGGAACAAACCAACCCTGGCAAAACCATAAAACTATCGATGAGCAGTTTTCTGCCAGCTGAGATGTTTGTAAACAAACGCATACTTTCGCAATGGATAGCCGACGTAGCCACAGTAACTCATGGCCGCGTTAAAATTGATCTTTACCCTGGTGGGACACTGACGGGAGTCAGTGATACTTATCAAGGAATACTCAAAGGCGTGACGGACATTGGCTTAGGCGTTGTTGCCTATCAGCTTCAGAAGTTTCCTTTAATTGAGATGTTTGAATTACCTGGCCTCAGTTACCCCGACCCCGTAGTTTCTACGATGACAACGTGGGAAGGTTATAAAAAATTTAAGGATTTAGTGTTTACTGATACAAAGATTCTTTTTCTTATGACTACCGGCCCAGGCTTTCTGGGAACAGTAAAAAAACCAGTTTATACCTTAGAAGACCTAAAAGGTTTAGAAATAAATGCTACAGGGTCAACTGCAGAAGCAGCAAAGGCGCTAGGAGCAGTTCCAGTAAACATTCCAGCACCTGAGATATACCTTGCGTTGCAAAAGGGGATACTCAAAGGTCAGATATGCCCTCCAGAATTCTTTAAGAGCTTTAGGACCGGAGAGCTAGTTCATTATGTTACCGTTCCTACCTCCGCTCTCTATAACAAGGTGTGGTTTGTAGCAATGAACCTAAAAAAATGGAACTCCTTGGAGCCGGATATACAAAGGGCTATTGGTAATGCCAGCGATGAGAATTGGATTGAGAAAGCCTCCAGGATTTTCGATAGTTACGGGAAGGGAGGGCTGGATTTCGTTAAAGAAAATGGGGGGGAGATTATTTATCTTTCCCCTGAGGAAAATGCAAGGTGGGCAGAAATGCTTAAAGCGGTTCCTCAGAAGTATATTAGGGATTTGGATGCAAAAGGCCTTCCCGGTCAAGCTGTATGGGATACGGCGGTTCAGCTGAGTAAAAAATACACGGAATTGTATAAATAGCATCATAGATGAAAATGTTTGAAAGCCACAGCCGAAGGCGTTCTTTCCGGGGGGTTGTTTACCTACTGAGTGAGTGGTTTGATCGGCTTGCGTGGGTTTGCCTTGTGATAATGATGCTTGTTGCTGTCTTAAATGTTGGACTGCGTATTATTGGAAGGCCAATGCAAGGTGCCGTTGAACTCACCTCTTTTTTGTCAGCTTTGGTCATGGGCTTTGCCTTATCGTATACCGTAATTGTGAAGGGGCATATTAGTGTCCAGATATTAATCGACCGGCTGCCGGAACGCGCTCGAAAAAGCGCTTATGTTATTAGTGGCATATTGAGCTTTGTTATTTTAGCTACAATGTTTTGGGCAACTGGGAACCTTGCCCTCGATATATGGGGTGAAGTATCTGTCATATTAAAGATATACATCGCCCCCTTCATAGCCACTATAAGTATCTGTTGCTTGCTGGGCTCTCTGGCAATTATACAAGACTTACTTAAATCGCTGACTAAGGAGACTGAATAGGTGAC
>JARRRH010000224.1:0-4725 GCA_037380925.1 Deltaproteobacteria bacterium
GAAGAGGGTTTTCATTGAACGCAATGGATCCGGACTTTTTAAAGGAGGTCAAAGAGTACGGGTTTTCCGACATGGAAATCGCACGGTTGTTCCAGATCCGGGAACAGGCCGTAAGAGAGACACGACAACTGAAGGGCATAAACCCCGTCTTCAAGCTTGTGGACACCTGCGCTGCGGAATTTGAAGCCTTCACGCCGTATTACTACTCCACTTATGAAGAGGAGAACGAGATTCGGACTTCCCCGGGAAGAAAGGTTGTGATCCTCGGGGGAGGGCCCAATAGGATCGGTCAGGGGATTGAGTTCGACTATTGCTGTGTGCAGGCATCATTCGCCCTGAGAGACATGGGCATTGAAAGCATCATGGTTAACAGCAATCCGGAGACCGTAAGCACGGATTACGACACCTCCGATAAGCTCTATTTTGAGCCCTTGACTCGGGAAGATGTGCTGAATATCGTAGAACAAGAGAAGGCAGAAGGTGTGATCGTCCAGTTTGGGGGGCAGACCCCTCTTAATCTCTCCGTTTCCCTGGCAGAGGCGGGAGTTGCCATCCTCGGAACCAGTCCAGACAGTATAGATCGCGCTGAGGATCGGGAGCGCTTTCAAGAATTGCTGAAAAAATTGAACATCCGCCAGCCTGAAAACGGCATTGCCACCAACGAGAAAGAGGCCTTGAAGGTGACCGAGGCCATCGGTTATCCTGTTCTGGTGCGGCCCTCCTTCGTCCTGGGAGGCCGGGCCATGGAAATCGTATATGACCAGGCGGACCTCGAGTTTTACATGAGGAATGCCGTCGAGGTATCTCCCGGCAAACCGGTCCTGATTGACCGTTTCCTGGACCATGCCGTTGAGATAGACGTCGACGCCATCTCCGACGGCGAGACGACTGTTATCGGTGGCGTTATGGAGCATATCGAAGAGGCGGGAATTCACAGCGGGGACAGTGCCTGTGTGCTGCCGCCCATTTCTTTGGACCCGGAGGTTATGACGGAGATTAAGGAATGCACGAAAGCACTGGCGCGAGAATTAAACGTGGTGGGATTGATGAACATCCAATATGCGATCAAGGACGGCATCCTCTATGTGTTGGAAGTCAACCCCAGGGCCTCGAGGACCATTCCCTTTGTGAGTAAGGCTACCGGCGTCCCCTTGGCCAAGCTGGCCACCAAAGTCATCATGGGAAAAAAGCTGAAGGAGCTGGGTCTCACCCGGGAGACAACGCCTGCTCACGTTTCAGTGAAGGAATCGGTTTTTCCCTTTGCCCGGTTCCCGGGCGTGGACACCCTTCTGGGGCCTGAAATGAAGTCCACAGGGGAAGTCATGGGCATTGACAAAGATTTCGGCCTTGCGTTTGCAAAATCGCAGCTGGCCGCGGGACAGCGATTGCCCCTCTCAGGGACTGTGTTCATCAGCGTTAAGGATGAGGACAAGACGGCCGTGCTCAAAGTGGCCTTCCTATTCTGCGATCTTGGGTTCAGAATTGTTGCCACAAAAGGGACCTCCGCTTACATGCTTCAGCACGGTGTTCCGAATCAGCCGGTGCTCAAGGTGCGGGAGGGCCGGCCGCACGTTCTGGACATGATGAAAAACGGCGAGATTCAACTGGTCATTAACACGACGAGCACCAAGCGGGCTGTTTCCGAGTCCTATTCCATTCGTCGAGCGGCATTGACCATGGACATCCCCTACACAACGACTCTGGCAGGAGCTCGCGCCACAGTGCTTGCCATAAAATCCATGTTGGAAGGGAAACTTGAAGTGAGCACGTTGCAGGAGTATCATGTCAGGAGGAGGCAGTGAAGCCTCCCCGCGGCAAGCCGCGGGGCATTCCGGCGAAGGAGAGTAAGCAGGAACTTTTTCTGAGGCCATTCGATGAGATCGACGTTGTTCAATCGACAATCTAAAATCGAAAATTGTCAATCCGACGCTCGTCCCCGGGAGGAATGCGGCATCTTTGCGGTTTACGGCCTTGAAGACGCCTCCAAATTGACCTATTTCGGTCTTTACGCCCTTCAGCACAGGGGCCAGGAAAGTGCCGGAATTGTGGTGTCCGACGGCCGGCGCGTGGTGGAGCACAAGGCCATGGGCCTTGTGCCGGACATCTTCAAAGAAGAGGTCCTTGACAGACTCAACGGACACATGGCTCTGGGTCACGTGCGCTATTCCACAACCGGGTCCTCTCTTCTTGTCAATGCACAGCCTTTCAGGATCCGCCACGCAGGAAAGACGCTCGCTATCGCACACAACGGGAATCTGGTGAATGCCCGGAAGATTCGCGAAGGGCTTGAAAACCAGGGCTCCATTTTTCAAACCACCTCGGACAGTGAAGTTGTTCTTCACCTGGCGGCCAAGGGGATGAGAAAAGGCTTGGAGGAAGCCATGGTGCAGGCTATGGGTAAGGTGAAAGGAGCCTACTCTATGGTCATCATGACAGAAGACACTCTCATCGCTTTGAGAGACCCTCACGGGTTCAGGCCGCTGTGCCTGGGTCGACTCAACTCCGGATATGTAATCACCTCCGAGACCTGTGCCCTCGACCTGGTGGAAGCAACCTACATCCGGGAGGTGGAACCCGGCGAAATCCTGATTATAAACCGGGAAGGTCTCAAGAGCATTCGATCCGAAGAAACCCCCAGGAAAGCGCAGTGCATTTTTGAGCTCATCTACTTTGCCCGGCCTGACAGCAGCGTCTTCGGGCAGAATGTCTACCTCTTCCGGAAAAAGCAGGGGAAGCTCCTCTCCGAGGAGTTCCCTGTTGAGGCCGATCTGGTCATGCCCTTCCCGGATTCGGGCAATTACGCGGCCATCGGTTATGCTCAGGCCTCAGGTCTGCCTCTTGAGATGGGTGTTATCCGGAACCACTATGTGGGAAGGACATTTATCCAGCCTTCTCAAAGCATGAGGGATTTCGGCGTGAAGGTTAAATTGAATCCCGTCAAGGAGATCCTCAAAGACAGACGGGTTTTGGTCATAGAGGACTCCATTATTCGGGGAACCACGGCGCAAACCAGGATTAAAACCCTGCGCAAGGTGGGCGCTCGGGAAGTCCACATGCTGGTGAGCTGCCCTCCCCATCGCTTTCCTTGCTATTACGGGATTGACTTTTCAAGCCGCGGAGAACTCATTGCAGCCCAAAAGTCCGTGGAAGAAATCCGTGATTTCATCGGCTTGAACAGCCTGGGTTACCTGGGAATCGACAAACTCGTTCAAGCCACGGAAATTCCCAGAGATGAACTGTGCCTCGCCTGTTTTGACGGGAAGTACCCCGTCCCGATTGATGCGTCTTTCCATAAACTCTGCCTGGAAAGAGAAGAACCATTCTGCCAGTAGAAATTACAATATCCCCAAATACTTATCGAGCTCATACTGGCTTACGTGTGTCCGATACTGATCCCATTCAATCTTTTTGTTTTCAATAAACTTATCAAAAATATGATCACCCAAGACTTTCCTGACCAACTCGCTTTTTTCCGCCTCTAAGATGGCCGCGTACAGGTTCCCCGGAAGGTCTGTAATCCCGTGGGCTTTTCGTTCGGCGGGATTCATCTCAAAGATATCCTCTTCAATGGGATCGGGCAGCTCATATTTTTTCTCAATCCCCTCCATGCCTGCGCCCAGCATCACCGCAAAAGCCAGATAGGGATTACACGACGGGTCGGGGGATCGGAATTCCATCCGGGTGGCCGCCTCTTTGCCGGGTTTGTACATGGGCACGCGGACCATGGCGGAACGGTTCCTCCTGGCCCATGAGACATACACGGGAGCCTCGTAGCCAGGCACCAGTCGTTTGTAGGAATTGACCCACTGATTGGTCACCGCGGTTATCTCCGGCGCGTGGCGCATCAATCCTGCGATATAGCGTTTGGCCACGTCGGACAGGTTGTATTTGTCGTCCGGATCGTAAAACGCGTTTTTGTCACCTTTGAAGAGCGACTGATGCACGTGCATACCGCTTCCATTTTCGCCGAAAACCGGCTTGGGCATAAAGGTCGCATATACACCTTGCTGCCTTGCGATCTCTTTGACCGTCAACCTATAGGTCATTGTTTTGTCAGCCATCTTGAGTCCTTCGTCATAACGAAGGTCAATTTCGTGCTGGCTCGGCGCAACCTCGTGGTGGCTGTATTCCACCTGTATCCCCATATCCTGGAGGGCGAAGATCGTCTCCCTTCTCAGGGTGCCTGCCAGGTCAAGGGGTCTTGAGTCAAAATATCCGCCTAAATCAATGAATTCCGTACAGCTATTGTCCTTGAAATAGAAATACTCAAGCTCGGGACCGAGATAAAAGATATATCCCTGTTCGCCCACTTTGTTCAGGAGCCTCTTGAATATATATCGCGGGTCCCCATCATAGTGTGTTCCGTCCGGGTTCAGAATATCGCAGAACATCCTGGCCACAGGCCGATCCGCTCCTCTCCATGACACCAACTGAAATGTTGTTGGATCCGGCTTGGCAATCATATCGCTCTCATGGATCCTTGCGAATCCCTCAATGGATGATCCGTCAAACCCCATACCTTCTGTCAGCCCTTCGTCCAATTCCGAGGGCGTGATGGCGAAGCTTTTGAGCACTCCCAACACATCGGTGAACCAGAACTGAATAAAACTTACATTCTTTTCCTTCACAATTTTTTTGACATCTTCCGTGTTCTGGCAGTTCATCGTATCTCCTCCCGTTCTTAAACTTAAAATACATCGTTTGAAAAATGTGCGTCTTCCCCAG
>JARRRH010000225.1:0-4725 GCA_037380925.1 Deltaproteobacteria bacterium
CAAACCTTGGTATTTATCCTTTACTATCATTTTCCTCACCTCATTGAGTTAATGTTAAGTAGACAGCATCTCAACCATGTTTTTCCATGTGCCCTAACCCACAAGGAGTTGTATAGCCAACGCTTTCTGCCAAATTAAGGCGAGCTTCTAAGGAATGATTTGTAAACATAATAGGTGACACTGTATCGTCAACTTGCCGGGTCGACAAATGCTTTACGCCCCCACGCGCTCTAATGCCCGGTAGATTGCGTTTGCCCCAAATTCGACCGCCTCGACCGGAATACGCTCATCGGCGGCGTGAACCGTCTGTGTGAAGTTCAAGTCTTCCGGCAGCGGCATGGGGAGGAAGCCATACGTCTGAATGCCGAGTCGCGAAAAGAACCGTCCATCAGTGATGCCGGTCAGCAACAAGGGGATGGGAATACCGTCCGGGTCGGCCTCTTTCAGGATGTCAGCCAATGTATCGAACAGCCCCATATCGGGCTCAGACCAACCCGGATCGTTGAGGATCAATTCAAACTCGGCATCCTCCCCGGCGATTGCTCGTACCTCGTCAAACAGATCATCAGGCATGAAGCCGGGCAGAAGCCGCCCATCAAGTTCTACCGTAACTTGGCTGGGAATCACGTTGAACTTGTCGCTGCCATGCAAGACCGTTGGGCTTACCGTATTGTGCAGCAAGGGAGCGAACAGGCGACCGCGGTCCCCAAGCAGATTGAGCACGCGATCCGTCAGCCAGGGATTCAAGAGCTGGCCGATCATCAGGCCGCTTACTCCGCCCAGCGCCGAGGCCATCGCTCTAAACATGAGACGTGCAGGTGGCGTAATGTGCACGGGCAGACTGTGCGCATCCAACCGTCGGAGAAACAGAGAGAGTCTCGCCATCGCGCCGCCGCGAACCGGAAGGGACCCGTGTCCCCCAGGGCCGCGGAAAGTAGCTCTGAACCAGCACACTTGCTTCTCCGCCACCTGAATAGGATAGAAACGGCATTTGCCAACAGAAAAGGTGAAACCTCCAAACTCCCCAATAGCGTAACGAATACCCGCGAATTCCTCAGGGTGGTTTTCAACCAAGAACCTGGCCCCAAAATCGCTGCCCGCTTCTTCGTCAGAGAGGATGGCCAAAACGATGTCGACTGCCGGCTTCATGTTCTCGGCCTTTGCGCGCAAGAAGGCGGACAGCATCATCGCTATGCCACCTTTCATATCCAATGTGCCCCGGCCCCACACATAACCGTCTACCTGTTTACCCTCAAACGGTGGATGCTGCCATTGCTGCTTCTCTGTTGTGACCACGTCCACATGTCCATAGAGCAGTAGCGGCGCTGCTTTCCCCTGGCCGGGCAATCGAGCGATGAGGTTAGGCCGTTCGGGTGATTTCGCCAGTACCTTGGTCTCCACCCCGGCCAGGGTCAGTAGATGATTGATAAACGAAATACATTCAGACTCATTGCCGGGCGGATTGGTAGTATCGAATTGGACCAGTTTCTGAAGCAACCTCACCGGCTCTTGATAAATGAGTAACAAATCGTTTCTTTGTTCAGTCGATGGCATCCTTTCCTCAAGCACCACCTCTCAACACAAGGTAGTCACCTAACGTTGCGGGGCACCGGGAGCCTCATTTGTCGGCGATCCGGCGGAACCGCTTGTTGGCAGTCAATGCCAGTTTCACAATCTCACCTGCGATCCGGTCGAATCGTTTGGAAGACAACGATCTCAGAGGATATTCCAAGCCAGCCTGTTTGGCCGTCTGGCTCTTGTTGAACAGTTCGATGACTTCCTTCTTTGTCCAGCGCTTTTTAAAAGTAAGCGGAGATAGGATCATGAGATCAATATGCAAAACCCAGCCTTCGCCGGTTGCGTCAACGACTGGTAGTTGCTCTCCCTGAGAGAGTTCAATTGAACGAATTTGGTCGTGCAATTGCTTCGCAGTCTGAGCACCAATAAGCACACCTTGAGCGTCACAAATCACCGGAAACTTGGGCCGCCGAAAAATGAATCGAATCATCTCTTTCCTCTCTACCATCAAGCCGACCTCCGAGCTCAGCGGCCCTGAGTGAGCGCAAAGAGTCTAAGGGTCCGCTGGATTGAAATCTTGGGCTAGAGCTTTTCCCATTCCCCTCTGGAAATTCTGGCCTGCCCAAGTATTCTGATCAGGAGCTCCTTTCCGATGTCTTTCTGATGCGGGCTGGGAATGGTGAATGTAAGGTTTCCTTTGACCATGAAAGGGTGCTTCCCTCCAGAATACGGGCCGTCGAAGCCGCATTTCCTAAGATACTTGCCTAAGTCGGATCTCTTGATCGGGCCAAAGGACGGCATCAGGCAACCGCCTGCTTCTTGATCTTGATTTCGACCTCGTCTATTCGCGGAATGTCCAGATTCTTCTACACACGAAACAGAATCCATTCCTCCAGAACTTCCTCCAACTCATTTCTGCACTTTTCAAGGGTCGGAGCATTTGAGTAGACGCCCGGGCATTCCTTTATCTCGCCGTAATACGTCCCTTCGTCTTAGAGAATTTCGTATTTGGCGTGCTCCATCGCGGTTTGAAGGTATTTTCTAATCATATCGATTCCTTTCTTATATGCACCAACGGCTGAATAGGGACAGCCCGTTATCTGCCGCATCCCTCTCCAGTCAGATATTGTGCACTATGTTACTCCCGTTTTGCCGATGCCCTTGCGCTATGCCATGCCCTAGGGACGGGCCACAACAACGTGTTGATTGTTCAGTGTTTATGTCTCAAAAATAGCTGTTTTGAGGGGCTATACCATGTTTTTCGGCCCTGAATAGAGCCTTATTGTGACCAGCTGCCTCCCGGAGCCGATACCCTTCACTTAGCTCTTCCATAAGTTTCCTACCTTCTGTTTTAAAACTCAAAAGCATTTTCACATTCTCTATAAAAGAATCTTTTGAAAAAGGGTCTTTTTGGCGTCGAAAAATTCGTTATAGGCCCGTTTCAAGGGGTCGACTCAGCACCATTGGCCACGATATCATATATTTGCGGTGGCCCAGCAACCGCGCTGGCCGTAGGCGGATCCGACTGCAGCGAGTGGTTAGATTACAACATCTCACTGAAAGCGCCATACGCCCGAGAATATGTGGGCAGTCGCATCGACAATAAACTGGGTGAGAAAAAGAAGCAGGCCCAAAACAGCTGCGATTGTTGGCTTTTTGACAGTTACACACAAGAAACCGGACACCAGGGCATAAAAAACAATCGCTCCAGCGATTATCAAGTCATTGGCAGTTCCTGAAACAAGTGAGGATGAGAACACCTTTGCGATAATAATTGTGGCGATGGAAGAATATAAAAAGCTTCGCCAATTGACGGGATGTTTTCGATACTGTAGGAGCAAAGATGCCAAAAAAAGCCAAATGCTAAAAGTCGAAAGCCGAATAATAGTCCATCTCAAATGATATTCGGGCTTCGCTGCCAACCCGTAATCATTCCAGTCTGTCAAGAGTGCGAAAGCGATGTATCCGCACCACGTCAGCAGAATTCCCAGTCGGGCATTTCGTTGGCTATTTCTTATTTCCATAGAGAAATCTAACGCTCCGCATAACCGGGTGGCAATGAAGCGCAGCGACATGCCGGTCCGAGTTGATGCAGTTGTTAGGCCAAATCAAAATATGCCGTACCCCAATACTTTCCATCCATTTTCGCTACCCTTTATGACTGAAACAACCTCTCCCTTAGAAATCTTGTTTTCAAATAGAGATTGATACTGCACGATCAAATACTTTCCAAGGTGCTCGTCAGAAGATTCCGTCACGTACAGGAGTTTACGTTCTGACAACTTGCCCAGAGGCTTTCGAAACCCGTCTAACTCATCAAGCCACTGCTCTTTTGTAGTGTTTTTCTTAAAAATGCCGGAAAATGAGCCCCAAGTTTCCAGGTATTTGTTTTCATCTATCAATGATAGCCATCTTTGGACAAAGCGAACGGCGTCGTCATGTGTTCTTGTTTCTTGAGAATATGCCAGGGTATTTGGTATACACATCAATATAACAATTATTGATAATGGTACAGCTTTTCTCATTTCGGTCCCTCCATTAGTTTTTCATGATCGGGCTAACGCTGCAGCTGAGCGGCGCGATGT
Organism: Deltaproteobacteria bacterium; assembly: GCA_037380925.1. Classification (GTDB taxonomy): domain Bacteria; phylum Desulfobacterota; class DSM-4660; order Desulfatiglandales; family HGW-15; genus JARRRH01. Next base: position 4,104 of record JARRRH010000225.1, read on the forward strand.
AAGGGGCGTCGAACTCCAGCCGCTTGTCATAAGAAAGGTATAGATTTCATGGTGTTAAATCTCCTCCAGTGTGGAATCTGTATTTGACATAAACGCCAAAAGTGTGTAAATTACAGGTAAATCAGGAGGTTAGTAATGATCCATTATACCGCAAAATATACGAAAACTAAAAGCGGATATATGGGCCGACTCGTTGAATGGCCGGAGGTTTTAACGGAGGGTAAGGATCTCGAAGAATGCCGCGAAATGTTAAGAGACGCCCTGAATGAAATGATCCTGGCTTATCAGCAGCTCAAAAAGGAAATTCCAGTGGGAAATGCGTTAATCGAACAGCTTCCGGTTGAGGTTGAGCATGTCGGTCAAGCGACGTGATCTGATCCGCTATTTGGAATAGAACGGCTTTTACCTTCTGAGAGAAGGCGCCAAACATGCTATATATACAACCGATATAAAGGTAATCCCCTCAAAAGGCACAAGCAATTCGATCGAATCACTGCCAATGAAATCTGCAAGCAAGCCGGTTTGGAGCCAAAATTCTAACCTGCCAAAAAACTCTCATCCATCACTACATTTTCAGTTCTTATAACGCTGCCCATAACCAGTGGGATGGCTTTTTGGCCCA
>JARRRH010000226.1:0-4710 GCA_037380925.1 Deltaproteobacteria bacterium
GGTCTTTTCAGCGGGTATTCCAGCTGCCGAGGGGGGTAAAAGCCGATGAGATTGAGGCGAACTTTGATAAAGGCGTTTTGAAAGTAACCCTACCCAAGGTAGAGGAAGCCAAGAAGAAAGAAATTGAAGTCAAGGTTAAATGAATTAACATCGCCCCTCCCCGAGTTATGTTATTTGTACTTAAGGTGTGAGATCTTTTTCACATAAATTTTTATCTGATATTTGATGCTTGACGCTCAATTGAAGAAACCAGCATCAAAGAACCAAAATCCAGGATCTATGATTTAAAGGGAAAGGAGAATAAAATGAATCTTATCGAAATCATCAAAACAGAAAAAGATGAAGGAAACGAGAAACATGTCCCTCATATTGAAATTGACAGGGGGCATAAGATGGAAATGGACATCATTCGAGTGGTTGTAGGGCATGAGGTTCTTCATCCCAACACAATGGAACACCATATTGCCTGGATCGAACTTTACGGGGTGAAAAAGGATAATAATCAGGTAGTCAATTTGGGCCGTGCTGCCTGTGCACCTGTCTTTTCCAATCCGAATGTTCGTTTTCAGGTTAATCAGATAGCGAATTTTAAATCCTTCCATGCCCTGGCTTACTGCAATATCCAGGGGCTCTGGACGAATTCACTGGAGCGGTAGGGTATATTATGAAAAAATTTTAGAAAATCCTGTTCCCGATAGATTTTTCGGAGGTGTCTCCAGAAATTGTTTCTTACGTAATCTCCATGGCAGACATGCTCAATGCCGAGGTTCATATTATCTTTAAGCAGATATGCCCTCACCGAGGAACAGATTGCCATTATGGAATCAATTTATTTAGACTTATTTAACTTGATGGAAACGCCCCATCTGCTAATTTACATAGGGCTCCTTCTTCTCTTGAGCTATGCGGGGGGCAAGATTGCCATCTATTTTAAAGCCCCTCGAGTAACCGGGTATCTTGTAATCGGGATGCTTATGAGCCCTTCACTTCTCGGGCTTTTCCACGAGAGGCTGGTAAAAGAGGATCTGACTCTGATCACCGATATAGCCTTGGCGATCATTGCTTTTTCTATCGGGGGTTCTCTAAGGATAGCACAATTGAAAAGACTTGGAAAGCAGATCATCTGGATCACCCTTACCACGGCTATAGGGGCCTTCTTTTTGACCACAGTGATACTTGCTCTCTTTTTTCCCATGGTTCATGGCTCAAGCACTATTTTACCTTCTTACTGGACTGTTTATTTTCCTATGGTACTTGTAATAGGGGGCATCTGCGCTGCAACGGCACCAGCCGCCATTCTGGCTATCGTCCATGAATACGCATCAAAAGGGCCACTCACGACCATACTTCTTGGTGTCGTCGCTCTGGATGACGCGTTAGCTATTCTTTTTTATGCCTTTACCAGTGTTATAGCCCATAGTCTCGTCAATCATGAAGCCTTCACCTTGCAGCACTTCTTGATCACTCCCGGCTTCTCTATCCTGATTTCCCTGTTTGTAGGTGGAGCGGTAGGTGTGTGCCTCCGGATGCTGATTCGTTTTGTAGACAGGAAGGAAGCAATGCTCGGGGTAATGGTCGGAGCTATCTTTTTAACCAGCGGGCTGTCTGCCAGCCTCAAAGCATCCCCCCTGCTTGCCAATATGATGATAGGATTTGTGGTGACCAACTTTGTGGTTCACCATGAAGATCTCTTTGCGGTTGTGGAAAGAATAGAAGAGCCTATTTTCGGAATGTTTTTTACTTTGGCAGGGGCACATCTGGATTTCGGGGTAATGAAGGCCGCAGGTTGGCTGGCGCTACTTATTACCTTGGGACGATTTGCCGGAAAGTTTCTGGGAAGCCACATTGGGGCCCAAGCCTCTCATGCCCCGCAGGTCGTTAAGAAGTATCTTGGACTTGCGCTTTTACCAACAGCGGGGGTCACCGTGGGCCTTGTTCTGGAAGCCAAGGGAATATTTGATTCCACCCGGATATCAGAAGTGATGGTGAATGCGGTGTTAGGATCGGTAGTCATCAATGAGCTTCTGACACCATTTTTTGTTCGTTTTTCCCTTAACAAGGCGGGCGAAGCAATGCAGATATAATTATCACAGGTAAAGCCGACTATTTTAATGAACAATGACTATTTATCTAATGATAGGAAGTTCGGCTGAAAGGACATGAAATGAGGAAAGGTGAAAAAATGTTAGGTGGAAAGATGGTTGCCGAGCTGGTTGCCTTTCTCAAGGAAAGAAGGCTGCCGCTCATCGACCAAAAAGCGAACATTGAAGAAATCGTTACCGCTATGACCCACTTCGAGCACAGCCGCCTCCTTTATGTAGTGGACCATAATGAGAAACTCACCGGTACAATTTCTTGGGGGCTACTGACCCGACATGTCTTTTCTACAAGCCATGACCCTCAGATTCACCCGAGGTTTATTATGAGCATGATCACTGCCGAAACCGCAAAGGACATCATGCAAAAAAACCCTGTATTCACCACTGAAAATGAACTAGTGGAGACATTGTTGAAGAAAATAATCCAAAGGAAAGTGCAAGAAATCCCCGTTATAGATAGGGAGAAAAGGGTGATTGCTAATCTGACCATAGTCGATTTATTACGGTTTCTTATCGAATCAAGGAAATATTAAATTTTTATTTTCGAAATTTTACAAAAAGAGATTTCGAAGTTTTTCTAAATTTGGCTGTATGGCAAATTTGTGTTCAAATGTAAAAAAGGTTAAGCAGTTGATTTTTTAACAGTTATTTAGGCTGTAATGTAATGGCATACTTTATGCAAACAAGAAGTTAAAAGAGAGAAACATAATGGTTCGATATTTTTTAGCAGATTTTCTGCTCCTGTTGATCAAACCAAACCAGAAATCTTTCGTCTACTTATGAAAGGAGGACAACCATGACAGAATTTCATAGAAGGCAAAACAGCGACAGGTGGCATTGGAGTAAAGCATGTTCCGATTATCCGACAGACGAGGACGTCATCATCAGTCACACCATACCTGATTATGGGTTTTTGTGTGAGGAGTGCGAGGAAAAGGAGCCCTTAGAAAAAGACGAGTAGAGAGAGGTAAATTCTACGAAGAGATTGGACATGATCTTCGAACCTTTTTCCAAATCAAGATGTTCAACAATTGATGAACAAGATTTTGTACCAGAACACCATCCGAAAAGAAGAAAGACGGAACAACTACAAAAAGATACGGGAACGATGTTATGAAGGAGGCCATGTTTTATGCTTTATAAAATGCTGAATTGCTAAATGTTTGTGAGGTGAATGGTGAGTTCAGGTTACTAGATGATATGAAGGCAATAGTTGAGAAATTAGCCGGGAATCACTCAGTACAGTAGGTAAGAAACAAGCTCTATTGCTCAATCGTGCTTTGGTTTGAAACCAATCCTGTCAAAGGGATTGACAACGCTGGATGAAATATTCCTCAAGTGGGAATTAATCCGCTTAAGCCATCGGAAATACAAAGCTAAAGAAACAGCATCGCCGCTTTCAATATTCTTGTCATCTTCTTTTATCAGCCGGAAAAGACAATCATCGCAAACGCGATTCACCCATTCGTACTCTTTCAACAATTGGAGGGCAGTCTTTTCATCTGCGGATTCAAAAGAGCTTTTCGTACGAATGAAGTTGTCCTCCACCGCAGTTTCCACTCGTTGAAGATCTGTCTCAAATTTTCCCCCACGCAATCTACGTGAGTGATTCATGGCCAGTTCTATCATATTCTTTGTATAATCACCGATTCTTTCAATATTGATGACGATGCTTACCAGGACCAATCCTGATGGCAGCCTTTCCACTCCACACATTGTTAGATGCTTAAAGACATGCCGCCGCACTTCACGCTGGTAACGGTTCACTTCGGCATCTCTATCATAAATATCAATGTCTACTTGATCGCTGTCGGTATATCTAAGTGAAGTCTTCGCTTTCAAAAACATAGATAGAGTGATATCTAACATCATAGAGGACCGCCGGTAAGCCCGATCCATCAGTGAATCTTTTCGGAAAAGATGCAGCCATTCTTTGAACATTATCCAGCTCCTTTATCTAAAAAAATAAATACACAACAACGGAACGATAAAAAACATAATTATTATATAGCCAAACGGAATAATCTTATTTCTGATCGAATATTGAGAAAATGAGCGGGCCACAAAGATGGGAGCACATTTTAGAGGCCACCAGATAATCATGCCAGAAATATTAAAGAGTAAATGAGAAAAGGCCACGGTGATCGCAGCCAAATTTCCAGTGACGAGGGCAGCTATAATGGCAGTTAGTGTCGTTCCGATATTGCTACCCAACGTATATGGGAAAACTTGCTTCAGCGTGAGAACGCCCGCAGCGGCCATCGGTACGACCAAAGATGTGGTTATTGAACTGCTTTGCAACATCACTGTTAACAGTAAACCAACGAGAAAGGCATGGAAAGCCGTTTTGAGTAGAAATTTGTCGAACCAAACTTCGGCTTTCTTTACAACCAGAACTCTCAACGCGTCAACCATCATTTTTAACGAAAAGAGGAGCAACAACAGTGATAATATAAAGATAATAAATGGATAACTTCCAAGATGTTCTTTCAGAAAATCAACCAGCGGATACGTCAACATTTTTACAGGACTAAGCACAGTTAGGGCACCGATATATTGGAAAGCTTCTCCCATGAAAGTGGCACCTATAGTTAGAAAATTTGTAGCAATC
>JARRRH010000227.1:0-4708 GCA_037380925.1 Deltaproteobacteria bacterium
ATCCAGGAGAGAATGCTGCTCAGGAATTTACTCTCATAGTGTCCGGAGTAACTGACTTTGTGATCATCCAGATCCTTCACCAGGTCGGGATCATTCACTCGAACCGTGGTGAACTCCTGGTCCTGGCCCGGCTTTCCCCCTTTTCCTTTTAGCGTTCCGCGGATATTTTCCGGGCCGATGGTCAATTTACCCAAGGTGCCTTCGGCTATGTATTGTTTAAATTGGCTGTAAGGAATTGTCTCCACTTTTCCAGAAAAAAAGGATTGTTGAAGGTAGGAAAATAAAAGGAAGGCCATCAGGAAATACCAGATGCTGAAGTGAGCCTTAGGAGGTAAGGCATTCTTCTTTTTCCGGGAGTCCTTGGGACTGAAGATTGACCGAAACTTATCTTTCAAAATTTCCCCCGGTTCTTTTTTCCCATGGGATGGCATATTCCCCCCTTCATACTTACAAAAATTGGTTTGAGCGATATTGTCACAACAGAGAGCTATTGGCTCCTTTTGCGACTCACTGAGCAATCTTCAATCTGCAGATTCTGCGGAAGTGATAGCCGTAGATCGCAAATGTAACAGTCAGCGTCAACAACTGAGGTCGGCGAAAAAGAGTCCAGAACAAGATCTTCCAATATTGAAATCGCTCCTCGCCAAAAATACCCAGGCGGATGCTTGAACGCACGACTGCCAGCAAACGTTGAAAATCCAAAGGAGTTCTGATCTTCGGCGTCTTATACTCTCGGAGGAAGGTCAGCGCTCGTTTATAGTAATGCTGGGGTGAGTAAATGTGCTGCATTAAGTTTCCGTATCCTTCGCGCAATACATCAAGCCCCATTCTAGGAAGGATGTTGGTTGTGCCATCTGCGTTATCTCCAGAGACAAAGTCGATCAGGCGGCCCTCTTTTCTCATACGTTCATAGAGCCTTGTGCCGGGAGGAGCGTTTAGTAAGCCCACCATGGCCGTCACAATTCCGCTTTTTTGGATAAACTCAATCTGCCGCTGAAATATGGAAGGCGTGTCACTGTCGAATCCCACAATGAAGCCTCCTGTCACTTGCAGTCCGGCCCGCTGCATGCGCTTTACACTCTCCAGCAGGTTACGGTTCTTGTTCTGCTGTTTGTTGCATTCAGCCAGACTTTCTTCATTGGGCGTTTCGATCCCGATGAAGACCGCATCAAAACCCGCCTTGACCATCATCTCCATCAGCGGCTCGTCATCGGCCAGATTGACCGAAGCCTCAGTGTTGAAAGGGAATCCCTTCTTGCCTTTCTGCCATTGGATGAGTGCCGGCAGAAGATGGTTCTTCAGATAGACTTTGTTGCCGATAAAGTTGTCATCCACAAAAAAGACCTGTCCACGCCACCCTTGATCGTAAAGCCCATCCAACTCGGCAATAATCTGCTCGGCTGTTTTGATGCGTGACCGATGCCCGAATAATGCCGTCACGTTACAGAACTCACAATTGAACGGACAGCCTCGGGAGAACTGGATGCTCATAGAGGCATAATGTTTCAAATCCATCAACTCCCACAGAGGAGCAGGTGTTTTTCGAATGTCGCAAAACTCGGATGTCTCGTAGATGTGCTGAGCGCATCCCTTGTCCAGATCCGCCAGCAAGGGGGGCAGGGTCAGTTCGGCCTCATTGAGTACAAAATGGTCCACATCCTCAAACTCATCGTGTTCGCTGGTGAAGAGCGGCCCGCCGGCAACGATCTTAAGGCCTGCCTCCTTACACCGGGCGATGATTTCATGTGCTGACTCTCTTTGCACAACCATGCCGCTGACAAAGGCGTAATCAGCCCACGCCAGGTCTTTCTCGGTGAGTTTTTGCACATTCACATCAACCAACTTCTTGGGCCATTCTTTGGGCAGCATCGCTCCTATTGTCAGAAGACCCAGCGGAGGCAGGGCCGCCCTTTTACGAATAAATTTCAGGGCGTGCTTGAAACTCCAGAAAGTGTCCGGGTACCCGGGATAAATCAGCAAGGTTCTCATAAGCTCTCCTTTCGCATATCAAAATTATCCTTGCTCATTTCGGGATGGTCTTCAGGAAACGGTAATAGTCGGAGTCGGTTCCAAGAATAACAAAGGCGTTCTTATAGGCAGCCTCTTTGTAAGTCTCCAGGGTCTTGAAAAAGGCGTAGAAGGCCGGATCCTGACCGTAAGCATCTCCATAGATCCTGGTCGCCTCGGCATCCGCCTCTCCGCGGATTTCCTCGGCCGTCCGGTATGCTCCCGAGATGATGGATTTCAGCTCTTTATCCATCTCACCGAGAATCTCTGCTTTTTGGCCCTCTCCCTCCGATCGAAACTGCGCGGCCTTGCGCTTTCTTTCCGATACCATGCGTTCGTAAACCTTCGTACGGACTCGCTCGATGTAGTTAATCCGCTTGATGCGAACATCGACCAGGTCCATACCAAAGGCGGGCATGGCCTTTGAAGCCTCGAGCAGAATCGCTCGGGTGATCTTCTCTCTGCCCAAGCGAACGGTTTCCAGGGCCGTCGCTTCCGGGAACGGGGAGAGGACCTTGCCTTCTCCCTCCTCCACGGTCGGCATCTCGTTTGTGGTCCGGACGAGCTCCACCAGAGGATTTGACGAAACATAATCCCGGAGAACAGCGTCAATGATGTCATCCAGCTTGGCGTATGCCTGATTGTAAGTACCTAGAACCTCCAGGAATTTCTGCGCATCCACGATTCGCCACCGGGCCGTTGTATCTACGTAAATAAACCGTTTGTCCCGGGTGGGTATCTCTTTGGGGTCTCCATCCCACCTCATAATCCGCTTCTCATAGCGATGGATCTCCTGAATAAAGGGGATCTTGAACCTGAGGCCCGCGTCGGTCTTTGGTTTTCCAATCGGTCTTCCAAACTGGGTGATCACCACTTGGTCCCATTCGCGCACCGTATAGAAAGCGCCTGAAATCAAGAGGATCAGAAAAATAACGATGACAACGCCGATGAAAGTTCCTATTCGTCTCATTGGGCTTCACCCCCCTTCGTGTCCTGCTGGTTCAGCTGGAGAAGCGGCAAAAGGCCTTTCTGCTCACTGTCGATAATGTAGATCTCCTTGGCGTTCGGCAGGATCGTCTGATAGGCCTCCAGATAGAGGCGCTGTTTGGTGACTGCTTTCGCGTTTCCGTATTCTTTGAGGACGGCCGAGAATCTGGCCACATCACCCTTGGCGTGGTTCACCCGCTCCAGCGCGAATCCCCGGGCCCCGTTGATCGTTCTTTCCGCCTCTCCCTTGGCCTTTGGAATCTCTCTATTGTATGTCTCCTGGGCCTCGTTAATGAGTCTCTCCTTTTCCTGCTGGGCCTCGTTCACTTCGTTGAAGGCGCCTTTTACAGGATCGGGAGGCACCACGTTCTGAAGTCTAACGTTGACGACGCGGATTCCGGTTTCATACTCATCGAGAATCTTCTGAAGCTCTTCCTGAGCCATCTTGTTCACCTCTTCACGGTTTTGGAGAACATAGTCAAAGCTCCTGTTCCCCACGATGCGCCGATTCACCGATTCGCTGATATCACGGATTGCCATAATCGGGTCTTCTACGTTAAAGAGGTATTTGCGGGGGTCTTCCCTCCGGAACTGGACGATCCACTCAACATCGATGACGTTTAGGTCCCCGGTGAGCATGAGAGATTCTCGCTCCGTCACGGCGCTCTTTTCATACTGGGTCCGAATACCGGGGCGGACGCTTTTGAAACCAAAGGTCTCCGTGTCCACTTGTTCCGTGTGTACTTTGAAAACCGTGTCGACCCCAAAGGGGATCTTGAAGTGAAGCCCCGGCAGGACCATACCAGAATACCTGCCAAATCGCAGAATGACCCCCTGGTGACCGGGCGGAATGGTGTAAATGGCGGTGTAAGCCAAAAAGATCGCGAGAACAATGACGATCACAATAAGCCACAGAGGCTTCCTTCCCTTCCCGAGGCTCAGTGAATCTCCCGCCTTCTTGATCATTTCGGAAAGATCTGGTAGACCCTCTTGCCGACCTCCTGGATTATTATCCCAAGGCATAAAAACTCTCCTTTCTTCTTAGAAGTTCTTTTTAGAGGTTTCCTTTCCCCTGAGGGCATTGACGGCCTCCACCCCTTCCGAATGGGAGACCGTGTAGATGTTAATTTCCGACGGTTTGGCTAAAAGGCTCTTTGTCCCGAGCAAAACACTGAATCTTTCAGACCGTATATGGCGGTCCAAGTCTTCACGGGTTTCCCACTCCTCGATCAGGCTGAAAACGTGGTTGTCTTCCATGTCACAAAAGACGTCATAGCTCAGACAACCCTTCTCCTTTCCCGCCAGCTCAAACATGGAGAGGAGTGTTTGCGTAAATTCTTTCTGCTTTTCCGGAAGTACATTCATTGTGATCCTGACAATGATCATAAGGGCACTCTCCTCTCCACGATGCAAATCTTAAGCGCCGGACACTGTCGTTAGTCATTTGAGCATATCTCCGGCAATGACACGGGGATTTACGAAAACTCCAGAATGCCCCGTCCTTTGGTCGGAGAGCGTCACTCCGATTGACCGTTCCTCATACCGATTGGCTTCAGTCCTTTACAAACGAAGTGAAGATTATCACTTCAAGCTTCATGCCAGCCATGGCTGGCCTACAAATATCCTTCTCTCTTATTGATTCCAAACGAATAGTCGGTTACACAAACCGCCGATGGAGGGCCGAGTGGAAATAAAAATGGTGGTCACATTCGAC
>JARRRH010000228.1:0-9168 GCA_037380925.1 Deltaproteobacteria bacterium
GCTGGCTCGCTGACGTTCTGGCTGACGGGGGTGTTATCGCTTCCGAGAAGATCGGTAAGAATTCCTTCGACTACCTCATTCAGGTGAAGGGCATGCAAAACCTCCACTCCGACGAGAGAGCCACTCCCGCCCTTGCCCTGAACATCGCCACTGCTTCAAGAGGGTCCGACCATCTGAGGAGCCGCCCGGCCATTGACCTTTACCACCTGCCGGAGCCGGTTCTCAGGAGAATTTACAGCAGCCCTGTTCCTTATGACGGGCCGCTGAGCTCGGAGCACACGGCCTATGAAGGCAAGCCCTGGCAAGTCTATTGGCATGAAAACTGTTATATGGGCGTAGACTGTCTCGGAATCTGCAAGTACCACACCACCTTTCTCGGGGCCACCCTCCCCAACTTCGAGGACTGGTCCAAGGTTCTTTACTACAACACCGGCCTTGAGATGTCGCCCAAAGAGATTTGGGATGTGGCGGTCCGGAGCAACATGATGGAGAGGCTCTTTCTTCTCAGAGAAGGCTTGACAAGAGAGGATCTCAAGAAAGGCGATATGCTCAACCACCGTTACTTTGATGAGCCTTGCCGGCGTGGGGCTCCGGATGTGGTGGGGAGAGTGATCGATCGGGAGAAGTTCCGAAAAATGGTCGACGAGTTCTATGAGCACAAGGGCCTGGACGAAAACGGTGTGCCCAAATCGGAAACACTGAAAGCACTGGGCCTGGAAAACGAACCATCCCACCTGGTGTGAGTTTATTGAAAGGAGTATACACATGGGACAGAATGGTAATGGAAAAGTCCTTTATATCAACTACGAAAAGTGCACTGGGTGCCGGCTTTGCGAACTGGTCTGCGCAGTTATGCACGACGGTGTGTCAAATCCTGAAAGAACCCGGATCAAGGTGATGAAATGGGAAGCGGAGGGTTTGTACATCCCCATGTCCTGCCAGCAGTGCGAGGACGCCCCTTGCATGAATGTCTGCCCGGTCAAGGCCATCTACCGTGATGAGGACCTCAACCGGGTCATGGTGGATTATGACAAATGTATCGGGTGCCGATCTTGTGTGACTGTCTGCCCCTTCGGCGCCATGTCCTTTAATGCCATCGACGGAAGGGTATTCAAATGTGATGTGTGCGACGGAGATCCTCAGTGTGTGCGGTTCTGTGAGGAAAAGGCGGTGGACTATGTAAACGCGAGCGATGTGGCTGTCTTGAAGAAGCGAGACGCTGCAAAGCGAATTTCCATAGCGGGCAGGGAGGCGGCTGCCCTGAGCGCAGAACTTTAGAGCCTTATCACCCCATTCAGAGAGGTTTCCGGTCACAGCCGGAGACCTCTTTTTTCGACCATTGGAACTCACAGGAACCTCGGACCTTGGATGGGCATGGGCTTTTGAGAGACGGAAATGGAAATCAAGCGAATCGAGCTCCTGTCTGTCGGCATTGACGTCGGTACCGCAACCAGTCATCTGGTCTTTTCGAACCTGGTCCTGGTCAAGGACGAGATGTCCCCCACCAAACGGTTCAACATTGAAGAAAGAAAAATCCTTTATGAGGGGAAAATTATCCAGACTCCCTTCCTGGAGGACAAGACCCTTGACATCACGAAATTGACCGAATTTTTTAAGAAGGAATATGAGCGCGCGGGAATCGATCCCGCCCATATTCAAACAGGTGCGGTAATCATTACCGGAGAGTCGGCCAAGAAACACAACGCGCCGCAGATCGCGGAAGCCCTGTCCAAGGACGCCGGGAAGCTCGTGGCGGCCACTGCGGGCCCCAATTTCGAGAGCCTTCTCGCTGCCATGGGCTCAGGGGCAACCGCCAGATCCAGAGATCAGAACAAAACCATCCTGTCCTGCGACATTGGCGGCGGCACGTCCAATCTGGCTGTTTCAAAAAACGGCGAAGTTCTTTCCACCTGCTGTATTGCTGTGGGCGGCACGCTACTCACCTTTGATGCTCAGCAAACAATATCCCAGCTTGCCCACCCTGCGCTCCTCGTCATGCGCCACCTGGGAATGAATTACCGCGTAGGAGAAAGAATCCCCAAAGATAATTTGGAAAAGATCGCGTCAACCATGGGCGAAACGCTCATTGAAGTCATGACCGGTCCACCGAAGTCATCTCTGGCCAAGCGCCTGATGATGACCGGCCCTCTGGAGTTTTCGATCCCCATTGATGAATATGTTTTTTCAGGAGGAGTGTCGGAGTTTATTTACGGCGGCAACGGTGATTACCGGGACATGGGAGGAATTCTTGCAGCCAAGATCCACTCTCTGCTTCCCAAACTCAAGTCCCCGGTTGTTGAGCCCGTGAACAAGATCAGGGCCACAGTCATCGGCGCCGGATCCTATTCATTGTCTGTTTCCGGTTCGTCAGGGTTTATGGATGAGCGGCTCACCCTTCCCATCAGAAACATCCCTGTACTCAGGGTGGATGCGGAGCACGCAAAACTGAGTGTGGAGCACGTCGTTTCGAGGGTGAGCATGTCTTTTCAGAGGCATGATTTGCTGGAAGGCCAGGAGATCGTCGCCTTGTATTTCAGGGATCCTGTTCGAGTCAACTATCCGGAGCTGGAGCTCTTCGCAAAGTCCCTGGAAACCGCCCTCCCCAACTCCATCGCCAAGGGGCTGCCCCTCATCCTCATTTTCGAAAAGGATATCGCTTGCAGTGTGGGGAACGTGATACGTCGGGAGGTCGGCCTGAAAACCAATCTGTTGTCCCTCGATGAGTTATCCCTGAACGACGGGGACTGGATCGACATCAGTGAGCCGTTGGTCAGCCGGGATGTCTTTCCTGTTACTGTCAAATCCCTTGTCTTTCCCGTAAGCTAGGAGGCTGTCGGAAAACCCGCATCTGCTGCGTTGCGCTCATCCTCGCCCTGCTAAATTCTCGCTCCGCGAGACGGCGCAGCCGATTTAACAGGGCAAGTCACTGCAGCGTACGTTTATGTACGCCTCATTCCTCAGGATTTCGCGCGCCTTGCATCTGCACATTTTCCAAAAGCCTCTAAAGCTCCCGGATTCCGACATGCTGGGAAATTTTTGTGAATGAACCGGCTTGTCAGGGAATTTCAATTTCAATGGTTCCTTTCTTATACCCCTTCAAGGAGGAAACCATGGTGACAATGAGGTTTCTGAACAGGCTTGATGTGTAAGGATTCAGTGGAAAGGGTTCACCGTCAAGCCTCACGGAGATGGGGGGATCCAAGGAAACGCATTGGTCAACACTCTCACGGCCTGCCACGATTTCCCGGGCAAGGTCGTGACAGCTCTCATAGCCGCAATGGCCGCAATTCAAGCTCGGCAGCTTGAACCCTCTTTCCAAAGCCATGGAGGCCATCTTTTCGATGTGCGCGTCGTTGAGGATATCAAAGTCTGAAATCTCGCCGCCCAAAGACGCCGTACACAAGGTCAATCCATCAAGAAGCTCGTTCTTGTCTTCATCTTTCGCAAGACACACAATTTTTGGAAAAGTCTTCTCTTTCTTGAATCCTTCCACCAACACGATATCTGTATCGAAGTACGCCAGCATGTCTTCGATGGTCTTGTCTCCCTTCACGATGATTTCAGCCTCTTGCGGTGACACCACAGAGACAACGGAGGCATGCTCTTTGTACTTCGCCGAATCAGTGTCCGAAAAATCGATTTCTCCGGCATGCTTGAGGACGCCCACACGATGCCCCATGTCGGACAATACCTTGCATAGCCTTAAACCCAAAGTGGTTTTCCCGCTTTTCTTGTAACCTGCAATGCCGACAACCTTCACTTTTGATTCCCTCCTAGCCTCCGGCGAGCATGAGCACAAGATGAATGTTATCACCGTCTCTAATAGGTTTGGCGAGTTCCTCCGGGTATGCGCTTTCGCCATTCACATAGACTTCAACAACTTTTAACAGATTCCCCGTTTTGTCGAGAAGGGAGGACTCTATATCGGGGTATTTCCTGATCAGGCTTTCCACGCATTCTCCAACGGTTTTTCCCTCAACCTCCACCTCCTGCTCCCCATTGGTGAAGCGTCTCAGCGTCAGATGGATATGGATCTTAGCGCTCATGCTCGGCTTCCCTCCTCCCCAAAGACAGGTGTGCTTTTACTTGTAATAACTATAATCTTGATTACTTTCATAACAACCCTAAAACACATTCCCTTTGGGACCGCTAGCAGCGGTCCGCGCATTGTAAGATTTCTCATTCCACCCCGCCTCCCAACGCCCGGCGCCGGCGGGCAGATCAAAATCACAGTACGGCCGAAGATTTAAGATGCGGCCTGCTAAGAAGGACAATGACGCAGGGAGATTAAATCAATTGAGCATGAATTTCAAGGCGGAGGGTGCCGTGGAGACAAAAAAATGAATACTGCTCCTGTGGGGGGTCCGGCCGGAAAGAAAATGGCCATCATTGCCAGTTATTTTAGCGGTGAGCACTACGGCCTTTTGGGTCCGCAAATCGCGGCCACCATTATTGAGGAGCACACCGGCTACGAATGTATCGTCATTGCCGTGGCCCGGGATGATGACAAAGCCCTTCTGAAAATCGCTTTGTCTGAATATTTCGGCAAAGAAAGGCCCATTATCGGATTTTCCATCCTCAGCGGCCGGCCGGACCTTTTCGCCTTGGCGAACGAACTCAGGAATGAGGGCGCCGACAGCCCGGGAGTTCTATCGCCCGGAAAAGGTGGTGGCATCATTCACATTCCCGGCAAGGCGTGGGATGAGAACCTGCTCAAGAAGGTCAACTGGGGCAATCTCCGCCGCATGGATCACGGAAGGCTCACACCGCATGAGATCAACACAGGACAGGTCCTGCAGCAAATCGGTTGCCCCTATGCCTCCCGCTCCCGACGGGTGGAAGTAGATTACCCGGCCTCTCTTCCTGGTAAAAGCAAAGTCAGACTCCTTAGCAAGGGGTGCAGTTTTTGTGATGTGGCAACAGACAAAGGCTTCTACGGCGCTCTCCCGGAGAAAACTGTTCTTGGGCAAATCCGGAGCCTTCCTGAGACCAAGGAGGGCAGAAAAATCGCCTTTGAATTAATCAATGAAAATGCCCCGCCCGCCCTGCCGCGCCTCCTCGCTTTGGCGCAGGCAGAGGGTTTCCAGCTCTCCCAAATCAATCTGACCTTAAGGGCAGACTGGCTTGTTAAAGGAGAACCATATTTGAAGTCAGCCCTGCGTTCGGCCAGGGGCATGGGGATCAAAATTCTCGTAACCGCGGTGGGTTTTGAGTCCTTTGATGATCGAATCCTGGCCAACCTCAACAAAGGGGTGACTGTGAAGACCAACTTGGAGGCCATCCGACTGATGCGGCGGCTCAAAGAGGAATTCCCTGATGCCTGGGGTTATACGAGAGAGGAAGGCGCTGTCCATGGTTTTATTCACCCTACCCCCTGGGACACCCCGACGACGATGGCCAACACCCAGGAGACCATTCATTTGTACGGGCTTCAAAAGGATATCCTCCCTTCCCACAGTGTCCCCCTGATAATTCACCACGCCTCCGCCCTTGGGGACTGGATCAGGGAGATCGAAGCAAGGGAGCATATCCGGTTTAAAAGAGAAGCGTCCATAATCGGCTGGTGGCAGATTGGAGACCGCTTTACCCTCTGACGCCTCAATGACAAGAAACAAAGGAGGAGACCATGAAGGTGAAAATCGACTATGACTTGTGTATGGGGGACAAAAACTGCAACAAGGTGTGTCCCGAGGTGTTTGAATACGATGAAGACCAGCTGATCTCCCGGGTGCTGGTGGATGAAGTGCCAAAACACCTTGAAGACCTTGTGAGGAAAGCAGCCAAGGAATGTGCACCCGGAGCGATCATCGTTGAGGACTAACTCTCACCCCATCTCCCGGGTATGGCAGCGTGGCAAAAAGTGCAACGACCCCCTTCTATGTTATACTGGGCCAATAAATAGCCTCGTCTTTCCACGAGCATTTTTCCGCAGGAATGGCAGTACGTGTCGCACCCCTCATGTCCTGGGACGTTACCCAGATAGACATAGTGGATCCCCTCCTTCAGGGCTACTTCTCTGAGTTCCTCAAGCTTGCTTATGGGCGTCGGCGGCAATCGGGTGAGTTTGTAATGAGGATAGAACCTCAGGAAATGGAGGGGATAGTCCGGCCCGAGCTCTTGGAGTATCCAGCCGCACATGCGCTTGACCATGTCCGGATCTTCCACGTATGAGGGCACCACCAGGGTGGTCATTTCAAACCACACGCCCACCTCATGGAGAGTCTTGAAGGTGTTGAGCACTGGTTGAAGTCGCCCCCCGTTGAGGCACTGGTAGACTTTGTCATCAAAGGACTTGAGGTTGATGTTCGCCCCATCAAGGACCTTGGCCAGTTCGAGGAGGGGATCCTTGTTGATATAGCCGTTGGAGACCAGAACATTTTTCAGACCCCTTTCCTTGGCCAGCTTTGCGGTGTCAACCATGTATTCGTAGTACGTGATGGCTTCGGAATAAGTGTAAGCAATAGAAGGGCAACCCCGCTTCTGGGCCTCTCTCACGACCTCCGCGGGGAACAATTCACTGAATCGTACATCCTCCGGCCTTCTCTGTGAGATTTCCCAGTTTTGACAATTTAAGCACCGGAAGTTACAGCCCGTTGTGGCAATGGAAAATACGGCAGTGTTTGGGTAGAAGTGGTTGAGGGGTTTTTTCTCGATAGGATCCACATGCACGGCACAAGGGTTTCCATAGGTAAGGGAGTACAGCTTCCCGCCGATGTTGACTTTTGAGCGACAGATGCTCCGATCACCCGGTGAGAGAATACAACGATTTGGGCAGACCTGACACTGAACATCGGTCCCGTCCGAAGCATAATGGAACGCCTCAATGGACCATTTCCACGGGGTGGCCGGCGCATCGTTCTTGAAAATTTCGCCCTTGACGCTCTTCCACTGATTTTTATCTCCAAGCGAGAAGGCGAAACCCTGTCCTGCGCACAAAAGGGCTGAGGCCCCGACGCCTAGGGACTTGAGGAATTCTTTTCGGGTCATCACGCGGGTCATGGGAGCTGTCTCCATAGCCCAAAATCTCAGCATTTCTCACAAGTTTCCGGCGAGCTGGGATGCCTGTTTCCGCGTTTCAGGTGCAAGGCACAAGGCATAAGGCTCACGGCAAAATCGAAAACCCTACTGAAATTTCCTTGCGCCTTACGCCCTTCGCGCCCTGAGCTCCGTCGAAGGGGGCCTTAGGCCCTCTCATGACATCCCTTTTCCTTATGAGCCTTTTCTCTTGGCGAACAGGATGCACATGTTACTCGAAATCTTTATGAAGATCAAAAAAATGACGGCCCATCGAATGCCCCACATGGGAATGAGGAGTGTCCCTGTAGCCAGGGTGCCCACAGCAGCACCGGTGAGGTCCGCAGCGAGGCAGCCCGCCGCGGGACTCCTCTCTTCGCCGATGATTCTTGCAGCCACCGGGAACTGATACCCGCAGAAAAAAGAGAAGACAAAACAGTAGCCGAGGAAGTAGAGGGGGTGGAGGCTCGTGTTGAAAAAACTGGCCCACCCGAAAAACACCAACAGCAAAAACAGCAGCATCAAATCGGAGGAGACAAGGTCCAAGGTTCTTGTTCCCCTTCCCACGCGCCCGACCAGCGCGCCTGGCAAGAGCCCTAACAACAAAGCTGTGACGATCGCTCCAATCTTGAGATAGATATAGCCGTAGATCACCTGGAAGGCAAAAACCACCAGCATTTCAGCTCCCATGGTGACCAATCCCGTGGAAAAAAGCACGTATTCTTCCTTTTTCATCAGGACGAGATAGAGAACCGTCAGGCCGAGAAAAATGACAAGAAACAAGTTGGGAGATGTCCCGTGCTTCATGAACCATTCCTGGAAGACGATATTCATAATCCTGGGTTCAAAATCCGTGTTGATCGATCCCTGTCCTTCCAGGTCTTTTTCAAGGGCTTCGATCCTCTCTGAGGTGACGTTGCCGTAATAGAATCCTTCCACATAAGATGTTTGAATACCGCGCGCCCGCAGCCGGGCCGGAATGTCCGCGGTGAGCGCACCATCCCGGCAGAGCACGTAAGCCTGTTCCCCGGGCAGAATGAGAACATTTTGAAAGTGCACCCGGGCCGTGTTGCGCATCGTTGAGAGCTTTTCCCGCTGGATTTCGCTCAAATAGTTTGGGGAGTACTCAAGGCTGAAACTCAGGATGCCCCCCGGGTTTAGGATTCTCTTGGTAAGAGAAAAGAACTCGCTGGTGTAAAAGCGGTTCAGTTGGAAGGTGTCCGGGTCGGGCAGATCCACAACCACCGCGTCATACCGCTTAGCGGTCCCCTGGATGTAGTGCCGTCCATCCGTGTTGATCACCTTCAGGAAATCGACCGGCTTCACAAAGCCAAGCTCTTCGGCAAGACCGGTCAAATAAGGATCCAACTCCACATAATCGACAAATTCGGGGTTGTATTTTGCCACTTCCAGAATCGTCTCCCCAAGCCCCCCTGAGACGAGAAGAACGCTTCCAACACGGTCGACCTGGCTCAGGGCATAGTGAACCTTCTCCTCGCTGTGAACAGTCTCGGCATCGGAGTAGAAAGGTACTCCCGATTCCCATACCGTGTGCTGAGGGCCTTCCCTGGTTATTACGATCCTCCCGTAGGGAGACTCCACGTAGCGGATGATGTCCCCGTATTGAGGAGAGAGGGTGGACCTTTCATAATCGCTGTTCAGCGAAAAGGCATAAAAGCAAACACTACAGAAAAGCACAAGCACGAGGAGCCCTTTTTTCCGAGATATGGCGAGAAGGAGAAGCACGCTCAGGATCAGGAGGCTGGAAGTTACGGCAATGGCCTTGAAAGGCTTCATCCAGTAAACAAGAATGAAGCTGAAGAGTGCTCCACCCGCGATATCCCCGATGCTGTCCGTAACGTAAAGGCCGCCGGAAGTGAAGACATGGCGTTGACGTTGAAGCACGGTCAAAGCGTAAGGGAGGATGAACCCCACTGCAACGCAATAGGGGGACGTGATCCCCAAGATATAAAAGAAAATGGGGTAGAAGCCCGGAGCGGAGCCGTGTATGAAAATGATTTCCCTTAAATCACGAATCAGAACAAGTTGAAGAAGGGGCCAGAGAGCGATAAAAGCTCCAAGGAGGGCGTACGCCGCCGGGGAGGAACGTCTGAAGGCTCTGGCTAAGAGACTGCCCAAGCCGGTGAGCAAAAG